>JACQTF010000016.1 GCA_016210925.1 Acidobacteriota bacterium
GGAAGCGAGGTGCGGATGGGCCAGGTGGTGCTAGAGGCGGGACGCTATCTGGCGCCCGCCGACCTGGGCGTCCTCGCTTCGTTCGGAAAAGCCACTGCCCGAGTGTTCCGGCGCCCCTCAACGGCGGTGCTGTCCACCGGGGACGAACTGGTGGAGGTCGAACGGGTGCCCGGACCCGGTGAGATCCGCAACATCAACGCTTATTCGCTGTCGGCTGCCTTGCGGTCCATGAGCCTGGACGCGCAGTACCTGGGCATCGGCCGGGATGATAAGGCCGATCTGCGATCGAAGATCGCGCGGGGCCTGGAACGGGACGTCCTGATCATGAGCGGCGGCGTCTCCATGGGCCGGTACGACTTCGTCAAAGAGATCTTCGAAGAAATGGGGGTGAAGATCTTCTTCGAAAAAGTAGCCATGCGACCTGGCAAACCCACCGTCTTTGGCCGGCGACGAGATGGGGTGGTCTTCGGCCTGCCGGGCAATCCGGTCTCCTGCCTGGTGGCCTTCGAAAATTTCATCCGGCCCGCCCTCTGGAAAATGATGGGAGCGGAGTGGAGCCCAAAGCGCCTTCGGGCCGAGTTGACAAGGGAGATCAAGCAAAAGCCGGACCGGGAGGCCTACCTTCCGGCGTGGACGTATTGGCGCGACGGGCGCTGGTTCCTGGACCCGATTCCCCACAAAGGCTCTGCCGACATCGTGGCGTTCTCCAGGGCGAATTCGATGCTCGTGTTTCCACGCGGCGCGGAACGCTACGCGGCAGGGACCCAGATCGAGGCTGTCCTGCTGGACGAGTTCATACGGAAGTAAACCTAAAACTCTAAGACCTGAAACCTAAAACTTCTAGACCGGGTAGGTCATGGGTTTCAGGTTTTAGAGTTTCAGGTTTGGGGTATCATGCCTGCTAAGCTGACCCACCTGAAGAAAGGCAAAGCGCGGATGGTGGATGTGTCGGCCAAGCCCGATACAGCCCGCACCGCCGTGGCGAAAGGGTTCGTCTCGATGTCCCGGGAGGCCCTGGCGGCGATTCGGTCCCAGGCAACCCCCAAGGGAGACCCCTTGGAAACAGCCCGGGTGGCGGGGATCCTGGCCGCCAAGAGGACCCCCGAGCTCATCCCCCTCTGCCACCCGCTATTGCTCTCCCACGTGGATGTGGACCTGAAACTGAAAAGCAAAGGGATCGAAATCACGTCTCGGGTCACCACGACGGGTCCCACGGGCGTCGAGATGGAGGCGCTGACCGCCGCCTCTGTGGCAGCCCTCACCCTCTACGACATGGTCAAGGCCTTGGACAAGTCCATGGTCATCTCCGGCATTCGATTGATGGAGAAGACAGGGGGCAAGAGCGGCACCTACCGCCGGGAAACCTAATCGAGGATGGAGGATAGAAGATGGAGGATGGCAAAATCTCCTTCCATCCTCCATCCTCTATCTTCTATCCTCCAGGTTCTTTGGGGGCGTAATAGCCGCGCCGGGTGGAGACCACCACGTTGGGACGGTCCACCCGGATCTCGATGTTCCGGTATTTCCCGTCCCTCATCACGTTGTAGGGGACGTATCCGATGGCATACTGGTTGTGGAGCTCCTCGGCGATCCTGTGGAAGGCGTCCTGCACCATGCCGAAGGAATCGGGGTAAATGACGGTTCCCCCCGACTCATAAGCCAGCTTTCTGAGGAAGTTCCGGGCTTGCACGAAGGCCTCGAGGGGCACCGAGGGCGACAGCGGGTCCTGGCGCCGATGATACTCATAGGAGTATCGGACCGCCTCCGTCATGCTCACCACGGAAATGACGGCGTTGGAGCGCGCCGCTGCTTCGAACGCCTCCTCGTGACCGAGCCGGCTCCCGAAGTCCATGCCGTCGGTGAGCAGGACCACCACCTTCTTCCCATCCACGTTCTTCAACTGGTCCTCGAAGGTGACGTACAGAGCATCGTAGAGGACAGTCCGGCCGTGGGGGAAGATGGAGCCCAGGGCTTCATCCACCCTTTGGGGATCATCGGTCCAGTCCAGGATCAGATTGTTGTCGTAGTTAAACGTGATGAGGGAGACCTTGTCTCCCGGCTTCAATTCCGAGGCGAAGCGCCGGGCCGCCAGTTTGATGGCGCCGACTTCGGACCGGACGCTCTCGCTGGCGTCAATGAGCAGGACCGCGTGGAAGGGCACCGATTCGGGCGCGAAGTGGGTGATCCTCTGCTCCACCCCATCCTCGTAAATGTGAAACTCTTCCTTCTTCAAGTCCCTGGCAAAACTTCCATCCAGGAACCGAGCACTGACGGGGAGGCTCACCAGGTTGCTTTCCACCCCGATCTTAAATTCCTTCTCCCCCGGCGCGCGCTGCGACCAGGCGATGCCGGCCAGGACAAGGATCACGAACGGCGCCCACATCTTCTTCACTGTCGCTGTAAGCCTCTCAATAAGTTGCGATTATAACATAATTTTGTTGACTTCTTCGGCACCCCGGGTTTAGACACTCCCCTGATGATCTCCTCACGACACGTGGTCCTGTTGCTGCTGGCCCTGTTGGGGCTGGAGGTAGTCCTCTTTTCTCCCTCCTCCTCCATGTTCTTTTGCGGAGACAGCCTCTTTTACCTGTCGCGCAGGCTGGAGTCCCAGGAGGATGTGGTCCGGATCTTCACGCGGGACGACGACATGCGGAGTTACCGGCCCCTGACCTACGTCCTCTTCTCCTACGTCTGGTATCCGCTCTTCGGTCTCGACCCGCTCGGGTCTCACCGGGTGGCGTTGCTCTTTCACCTCCTGAACACGGTGCTGGTCTTCCTGCTTCTGAAGGAACTCTTAACGACGGAGGGAGCGCTGGCGGGCTCCGCCGTGTTCGGGCTCCACTCGATCAACTTCTTCATCACCTACGACATGACGTACCTGTCGGACTTCACCTACCTGCCGCTGGTGTTGCTCGCCTTGCGGGCTCAGTTGAAGTCGCAGGCCATCCGGGCAGGGGTCTTCTTTTCCCTGACGCTGCTCTTGAAGGAATCAGCAGTGGTGGTCCCGTTCCTGATGATGTTGTGCTTGATCTTCAAGGAGGGCGGGGCAGGCTGGGGGCGGGTCATTCGGAAGGCCTTCCAGCGCACTAGCCCGTACTTTCTCTTGCTGGGCTTCTATGTGGTGGCGCAGCTCTTTATCAAGAGCGGACGGCTGTATCCTGACGATCCAAGCCATCCTTTTCATGTTGCCCTGGGCTTCGACCGCCTGTTAAGCAAATACAAATTCGTCCTCTGGGCACTGAACCTCCCCGAGCAGTTTTGGCGGGTGCGCCTCAAGGTGTGGGTCATTCCGTGGCTGATGGCCCCGTTGTTGATCTCGGGGGGTTCCAGGCTCCTTCGGGCTCTGGACCGTCGGATCGCACTGGGGATCCTCTGGTTTCTCGTAGCCCTCTCTCCCTTGCTCTTGCTCCGGGAAGTTCCTCTCCAGCACCATCTCTACCTCCCGATGGTGGGACTGGCGCTGGCCGCCGGGACTTTGGTCCGCGGTCCCTGGCCCCTCCAGCGGCAGGCGAGAGCGGGCGCTCTGTTGGCGGCTTTCGTCCTCGCGACGGCCCTCCATGTCGTCCGCTACATGGAATTCTCCTGGGTGAGCCACGGCTCGCGGGTGGCACAGGACGCGCTGCGGCAAGTGAGGGAGCGGCATCCCGCTTTGCCAAAGGGGGCTATCCTCCACATCCTGCCCAGCGTCGAGAAGGACATCGTCTGGTACTTTGACAACGGGAAGCTCTTCTCCCTCTTCTACGACGATCCGACCCTCCGCGTGTCGTTCGGGGATCGCGGGGACCGGCTCCCCGAGGGAGCTGCCCATGACCCGCGAGTGTTCCTGTTTTATTTCGTCCTTCCCCATCTGTACGAGGTCACTGAGCAGCTCAGGGCAGACTGGGCGGACCGGGCCAGCCTCCAATTGCTCCCACGATTCGAGCTGGCGGAGATGGAATTTGACCCCAGGGAGAAGGATCCCGGGCGCAAGGAGTTTGACACGCCCACCGGGCATCCTGCGTTTCTGCGCCCGGTGGCCCGCGGCGGAGAGGTCCGCCCCTCGCTGGTGACGCTCCCGGGGACCACCCTGAGCTTTGCCATCCAGGTCCCAACCGGCTCCGTTCTCGAGCTGGGAGTTACGCCACTGCACTTCTCTGGCTACGGCGTGGTGGGCCAGGTCCTCTTCCAGGAGGATGATTCCGAAACCTTGTTGCACGAGTTTCTCCTGAATCCCCGGGACCCAGCCTCGCGCCTCTGGAAGGACTTGCAATTGGAACTGTCACAGTACGCGGGCCAATCCGGAACGCTTCGACTGCGCTGCCGGCGGAATCCCCAGGGCAAAGCCTCGGAGGATCGCCTGGTCTGGTCCCTTTTGAAAATCCGGAGCCGCTGACACTCCCCTGATGATCTCCTCGCGCCACGTGGTCCTGTTGCTGGTGGCCCTGCTGGGGCTGGAGGTGGTTCTCTTTTCTCCCTCCTCCTCCATGTTCTTTTGCGGAGACAGCCTGTTTTACCTCTCCCGCCGCCTCGAGTCCCAGGAGGATCTGATCCGGATCTTCACGCATGACGACGACATGCGGAGTTACCGGCCCCTGACCTACGTCCTCTTCTCCTACGTCTGGTACCCGCTCTTCGGCCTCGACCCGCTCGGGTATCACCGGGTGGCGCTGCTCTTTCACCTGCTCAACACTCTCCTTGTTTTCCTGCTCCTGAAGGAACTCTTGCCCGTGGAGGGGGCCCTGGCGGGATCCGCCCTCTTCGGACTCCATTCCGTGAATTTTTTCCTGACCTACGACATGACCTTCTTGTCTGACTTCTCTTACCTGCCGCTGGCCCTGCTTTCCCTGCGGGCTCAGTTGAAGTCGCAGGCGATCCCGGCGGGGGTCTTCCTCGCTTTGGCGCTGCTCTTCAAAGAGTCCGCGGTGGTCGTTCCTTTTCTGATGGTCCTCTGCCTGCTGGTCCAGAAGCGGGACCTGCCATGGAACCAGGCTTTGCGCCAGTCCCTTTCGCAGACCGTGCCCCACCTCCTTCTCCTGGGGCCTTATTTCATGGTACAGCTGCTCCTGAGGGGTGGGCAGCTCTCTCCTCAAGATCCGCAGCACCCCTTCCACATTTCCCTGCAGTTGGCGCGGCTGCTGAGCAAATACAAATTTTTTCTCTGGGCACTGAACCTCCCTGAGCAGTGGTTGCGGGTGAAGCTGGTGGTGTGGCTCATCCCGTGGCTGATGGTACCTTTGCTGATCGCGGGGGGTTCCAGGCTGCTTCGAGATCGGGACCGCCGGATCTCGGCGGGGCTCCTCTGGTTTCTCGTAGCCCTCGCTCCCTTGCTCTTGCTCCGGGAAGTTCCTCTCCAGCACCATCTCTACCTCCCCATGGTGGGACTGGCGCTGGCCACCGGGACTTTGGTTCGGGGCCCCTGGTCGCTCCAGCAGCAGGCGCGAGGAGGAGTCTTATTGGCGACTTTTGTGCTGGCGACTGCCCTCCACGTGATCCGCTACATGGAACTGTCCTGGGTGACTCAGGGATCGCGGGTAGCGAAAGACTCGCTGCGGTACGTGCAGGAGCGGCATCCAAGCTTGCCAAAGGGGGCCACCCTCCACGTGCTGCCCAGCGGGGAGCAAAACATCGCGTGGTATTTTGACAATGGCAAGCTATTTTCCATATTTTACCGCGACCCGACCCTCCGCATGACTTTCGCCGACCGAGGGGAATGGTTGCCGGTGGAGTCCTGGCGGGACCCGCGCATCCTCGTCTTCCGCTTCGCGAATTCCCGCCTGTATGACGTCACCCCTGAGTGGCGCGATCGCGAGAGCATAAAGTTGCTGACGCTGTTTGAAAGAGCGCAGGTGGACTTCGATCGCACCGAGGTGTACCCCGACTACGAACGTTTTCTCACCCCTACGGGTCGGCCTGCCTTCTCCTACCTGGTGGCCCGCGGCGACAGCTTGCGCGACACCCTGGTGACGCTCGCCGGAGCCACGGTGAAGTTCCCCGTGGAGATTCCTGCCAGGGCTTTCCTGGAAGTGGGGGTCTCCCTGATCCTCTCCGTGGGCGACGGCGTGGTGGGACAGGTGCTCTTCCACGACAGCGGTTCCGAGCACTTGCTGTCTGAGTTTCGCCTGGACGCCGGGGACCCCTCGGCGCATCGCTGGAGAGATTTCCGGCTGGATCTGGCTCCCTTTGCCGGGCGTTCGGGACACCTGATGTTCCGGTGCCGCTCCGGGCCCGCCCGTCACACCCAGGGAGACTGGCTGAGCTGGTCCCTTCTGAGGATCCGGACATACTGACGCGGCCCCAATGCCGCGCTTCACGTGCGCGCCCTTGTTCACAGGGGGACATGGTCCGGACGGGCAACGAACTCAAGCGGGCTTTTGCGCCAGGCAGATCACCGACAGGCCGAACGGGAGGGCGCGGGAAGGCCTCCTGAACCAGAGGGCTTCCGCCCCCAGGAGACGGGCGAACAAACCGTTGATCCAGGACGGCAGCGGAAGGATGTCGGTATGAGTGCGGGCAATCCCTGCGGGTTCCAGGACGCGGCGCTTCAACCAGGCCAGAGGAAAGAGAAAGGCGTTGGCGTAGGAGGCGCGGATCAGCTCAAACCCCGCGTCTTGCAGAAGACCCCGCAGCTCCCCAAGACGGAACCTGGACACCTCCCGGGCATGCATGGAATGGCATCCCCGGAGCGAAGGAAACGCAGCGCACCGAACGAAGAACAGGCCGCCGGGCTTCAAGACGCGATAGCTCTCCGACACGGCAGCCACGTGCTGGGGTCGCTGCAAGTTTGGCAGCACATCGAACGAGGTGACCAGGTCGAACGACTTCGGCTTGAAAGGCAGGCACAGAACGTCGCCTCGGGCCAGGGGAGCGGCAGTTCGCCGGCGAGCCAGGCCGACCGCCAGATCCGAGAGCTCGACGCCGCAGGCGCGGGCTCCGTCCCAGGACGCCAGTTCCTGCACCATCCGGCCCGTCCCGCACCCGGCATCCAGGATCCGGCAGGGATGGCCGCGGAGCCGGTCCTCTACCCAAACGCGGAAGATCCGGCGCATCCCCACGAACCACCAGTGCTCCTCTTCGCGCTGGAAGAGGACCTGGTATTCCAGGGGCTCCATCAAGGTGGACATGGGTTACACGTAATGACTGAAGATCGGACCGTAAAAGTCCAGGGTCCTTCGAAAGCCCTCCTCCAGGCCCACCTTCGGCCTCCAGCCCAGACGATCATGGATCTTTGCCCAGCAGGCGTAGTAACTCCCGATATCGATCGCCTGCTTCTCCGGCGGAAAAGGCGCCAGGCGGAGCGTCCCCCGGCCTGCGATCCGAAGGAGAGTGTCGGCGATCTCTTGAAGGGAAAGCGCGGCTGGGCCTCCCAAATTGAAGATCTCACCGTCGGCCTCGGGTTTGGATCCCGCCAGCAGCAGAGCTTCCACCACGTCGTCCACGAACGCAGGATCCCGGAGCTGCCGGCCGTCCCCATACACGGAAATCTCAGCACCGTCCAGGGCCTGGCGCACGAACCAACCCAGGAATCCCTGTCGAGAGTGGCGCAGGAGCTGCCGCGGGCCGTACGTGTTGGTCAGCCGAAGGGACACGACGGGGACTCCGTAAGCTTTCCGATAGACGAAGTGATACTGTTCGGCGGCCAGCTCGTGGCAGCCATTGACATCCACCGGGTCCACGGGATGCATCTCGTCCACAGGCAGATAGCGAGGACGCCCGTATAGCTGCCGGGAACTGGAGTAGACGACGCGGGCGCGGCGGTTATGGCGGCGGCAGGCCTCCAGCAGGGTCAGATGGCTTCGGCAGTTGATCTCCAGGTCCTGGTACGGATCCGTCATGCTGTCGATGTGACTGATTTGTCCCGCCAGGTTGAAGATCACGTCGGCTCCCTCCACGGCCCGCGCCGCCGCGTCGGGGTCGCGCAAGTCCCCCCGGAGGAGCTGCACCTGGTCCTGCACGGGCTCGATGTTGAAGAGGTTTCCACCCAGCTCGGGCAGCAGTGGGTCCACGATCCGCACCCGCGCTCCGCAACGCACGAGCTCGATGGACAGATTGCTGCCGATGAACCCGAGCCCGCCCGTCACCAGCACCGTCCTGTCCCGGTAGAAGTCCACGCCCTACTCCTTCTCCCGGAGCTAATCCAGCTCCGATTCGATGGCGGCCAAGTAGTCCTTGAACAGTCTCTCCACCTCGGACCTGGCGGACAGATCCATGCGCTGGATCTTGCCCTGCAGCGGCTCCACGCGGGGCAGCAGCTCCAGGAGTCGAGGCTTCACCTCCGCCTGAGCTTCATCCGAAAGGCCCCTCAGCCCGGTCTGGAAATGGGCCAGGTGTTGAGCGGCCAGACCAAAGTTGGCGTTATTCAGCTCCACGTAAACCAGGCTCAAGTCCTGGTCCAGTTTGGCCAGCCGGAGGCGAAAAGCCATCTGCTTCACGGCCTCGTCTTTCGCGGTGACCACCGATTGCATCTCGTGCTTCAGGGAAGAAGTTTGTCTCTCCAGGCTCAAAATCCTCCGATAACTGATGGCGTAGCCCACCAGGACGGCGATGGCCAACAGCAAGATGGTCACCAGAATTCGTTTCATGCGTGAGCCCCCAAGGCGCTTTGGCTACAGGAGCCTTTTTTCCAGCTCTGCCAGCAACGAATCGCGATTCGCAACGGTGATGGGGACCAGCTCCACGTCCTTGCGATCCTTGACGTGGGCAATGAAGCCGCTACCCTTCTGTGCCACGGCAGCTACCACCGGGCATGCAGAATCCAGCACCCTCCAGACCGCCTTCTGAAATGCCGCGCTGCAGCACTCCATCTTGCCGATTTCGTCGATCAAGAGAATCTTGTCTCGAGCGCTCCCCGGCTCCAGGCTGGGAAGAGCGATCTTTTCGAAGGCTGCCACGTCCACGCGGTACCTGCTCACCTTCCAGGGGCTGTTCACGTCCACGTGGGCGAGCAGGCCTTCCCCCCCGTCCAGGGTCACGATCCGAAAACCCTTACGGACTCCACCCTCCCGGATCTCCTCGGTATAAAAGCCCGCGATCCTGTTTCCAGGCAGTCGCGCAGCGAGCTTCTTGATCAGCGTGGTCTTGCCCACCCCCGGCCGCCCTGTCAGCAGGAGGTTCACCCCACACCTACCTTCCCCCTTCCCGCACAGACTGCGGAATTGGGAGGGTAAGTGCGGGGTTCATACGAGCCCACGGTTTGATTGTAGGCAAGCTGACCCCTCGGCGCAAGCGCCGTCAACACGAAAATAGAGCCACCGGGAATTTACCAGCGCGGTGGGCGCAGGCGCCGGTTGCATCCGCGGGTTCGAGAAATCATAGCGGAGGCGGAGGGAACCGTGTGAATCTCCAGACAAACCACACAACGACTTGCCTCATCTGTAAAGAAGTGGCATAACCAGGACAGTCCAGGGAGAACAAATGCCGGACCTTCGGGCCTCTCAC
>JACQTF010000080.1 GCA_016210925.1 Acidobacteriota bacterium
GCCATTGACGCTGCGCCGCAGCCCGGGATAGAGACGGAAGATGCGACGATTCAGGTCGTAGAAGGCTGTCAGCCGGAGGACATCGATGCCAAACTCCCTGACCACGTAAAACTGGCGGTTCCACATGAAGATCAGCATCAAGTCGGCCACGAAAACGGCAGCCACATACACGAAAAATCCAGGCGCCTGCCCCACATGCTTCCTTCGGAGCATGCCGAACAGCAATGCCACTTCCAACACCGGACCCAGGCCCCAAAGCGTGGATTGAACCGTGCTCATCGTTCAGGAGAAAGGGGGCCGGGAGCCCACCGAAGGGCTTCCGGCCCACCTGACCCTATGACTCTGACCCGGCGACGGCAAACCGGGTGACAGACGAGGAACCCGACTGTCGCCGTCTTTCGGCTATGCGACTGTCGGCGCCGGAGGAGGAATCGGACCGGTGCCGTCCTCTAGGTATGTGACTCCCCGTGCGGGAGGGGGAATCGGGCCAGTTCCGTCCTCCAGGGACGCGACTTCCCGTGCGGGAGGGGGAATCGGGCCAGTTCCGTCCTCCGCGTACGCGACTTGCCGTGCGGGAGGGGGGATTGGGCCAGTTCCGTCCTCCAGGGACGCGACCTTCAGCGCTCCAGGCTCCGTGCCGAGAACATAAGGCTGGTCTGCCTGTAAACCACCCGAAAAGCTGAGCAAAACCAGTAGCCATACCATGTGCGTTCACCTCCTGATGTGAGATGAACGCAGTATACGCTTGTGCCACACACGGCACAATAAGTGTCAATTTTTCCCTTGCATTTCCCTCTTGCTTGTGCCACACTGAGCGCATTCCGGGAGGGGTAGCCATGATCAAAGTGCCTTCGAAGTACCTGACTCACCTGGTCTCAGAGCTGTTCGAGGAGGAAAAGCTTCTTCAGGAAGTGCTCCAGGTCGCCACTCAGTGGGCGGAGTCGGCCGGGGGTGCCATCCTGGTCCGACGGTCGCAAGGCATTCAACTGGGAGCCAGCTACCGGCTCGAACTCGCGCTGTGCGACCCGTTGCTCCGCCTGTGCCAGTCTTCTCTGCCGCGGCGCGGCGAAACGGTTCGGGAGAAGCTGCAGGGACACGACCTGCTGTGCCTTCCCCTGAATACCCCCACCGACAGCCAGGGCTGGCTCTGCCTGATCCAGCCCGGGCGTGAGTTTGCCACCGGGGAGTGGGAGGAGCTGCAGCCACTCCTGAACCTGGTAGCCATTACCATAGAGCGGCACAGAATGCAAGAGGAGCTCCAGCAGTGTCAACCCCTTCCTTCAGCCTGGACTGCGACGTGGGATCCCGTGGAGGAGACCCCCACCTTCCGGGCCTTGCTGCGGCGAGGTCTCTCGTTCGCGAACCAGGAGCTGCTGCTGCTTGTGGGGGAGACGGGAACGGAGAAAGAGCTACTGGCCCGCCGACTGCACGACAGCCGATTCCCGGGGGGTACCTTCTCCGCCTTCTCCGGCAACGCCCAGGGGTTCGTCACTGCCGCCCGGCGAGCGGAAGCTCCTTCAGCCCTGTACCTGGACTGCGTGGAGGAGTTGACGGGTGGCGAACTGAGAGACCTGCGTCGGGTCCTGGGTCGCCTCCGGGCAGGCGTGCAGGTTTGCTTGGGAGCCACGCCCTACCTGGAGCTGCTGGTCCGGGCACGCAAGTTTCCCTCCGACCTGTACCATCATTGGAGCGGTACCCAGCTGAAGGTGCCGGCGCTGCGGGAGCGGGCCTCGGAGATCCTCCCCCTGGCTGACAACTACTTGAAGCGCTACGCAGAAAAGGAGCAGCGTTCCCTCCGAGGGTTCGATCGCACGGCTTCGGAAGCCCTGCGGCGTTACTCGTGGCCCAACAACTTGAAGGAGCTCGAGTACGAGGTGGCACGGGGCGTGGCCCTGGCCAAGGACGACCTGGTTCGGCTGCAGGATCTGTCTCTTACCCTGCGGGCTGACTTCGCCACCGCTGGTCCGGACGAGGTGGAAAAACACCAACTGATCCAGCACCTGGAGCGCAACCACTGGAACGTGAGCCTGACAGCACGGCTGCTGGGCTGGCCCCGTCGCACCATCTACAACAAGATCGAGAAATACGGCATCAAGCGGCCTCGCTGGGCTTGATCACCGAGGTTGAGGCCCCGCGTTCCGTGCGTGACCGGTCCGGCCTCCCACCCGCCGTTTCACCCGGGACTCTGGGGCCTCCCTTCGGCCAGTGTCGTTCCAACTGAAACGGCCTATGCATTACACGTAAGGGAAATACCCCAGAATAGTTGGAACGGCACCAGCCGCCCATGGCCCCACGACGAAAACCTCAACTCGAGAGGGTCTCGCAACTGCAGGTCCGCGTGGAAGAGTTGCTGGCCATGAACAAGGCCATGGTGGATCCCATCACCCTCCTCCACGGAAGGATCGAGCTGTGGAAAGCCCGCCCCCCTGCCCAAATATCCCCCGAAGAGCTGAACTTGCTCTACGAGAAAACCCTGAGCCTCTCCACCCTCGTTGCCGAAATCCAGGTCCGACTCCTTGAGCTGAAAGACAGCTAAAACCCGTCATTGGTCAACCGTGGATCCACCTCACCGATTGACCGTTGACGAATGACCGTTGACAACCGTTGACGATTGGCGATTAACGGCTACATAAATGCCTTGATCAGCTCCGTCTGGATGGTTTTCAGATTGACGTGGGCCTGGTCGAGTTCCGCGATCTTCGCCTCCAGGGTCCGGAGCAGCGTCCGCTTTTCTAACCCGTTCTTCACCACCATGAGCAGCGCTTCATTGTCCCACGGCTTCTCGATGTACTGATACAGTCCCACGGTGTTGATGGCTTTGATGGCGTTCTCCTTGTCGGCATAGCCGGTCAGCAGCACCCGCACCGCCTGGGGCTGGATTTCCTTGAACTTGGCCAGGAAGCTAATCCCGTCCATCTTGGGCATCAGGTAGTCGGTGATCACCAGGTCCACGGTGTGATTTGCCGCCTCGGCCATGGCTTGGGCCGGGTCCGTGTGGACCAGGATCCGGTAGTCCGACTGCAGCCGGAACAGGTTGCGCAGGGAAGTGGTGACCATCTCCTCGTCATCGACGATGAGCACGGTGGGACGGTAGTTGTCTTCAATCATGGGTCTTCCTTTCCCCATCGGGTTGGATGGGGAGCACGATGGTGAACGTGGTGCCGCGGCCCACCTGGCTTTCGAGTTCGATGCGGCCGCCATGGTCCTGGACGATCTTGAGGCAGATGGATAATCCCAGGCCGGTCCCCAATCCCGCCTTTTTGGTGGTGAAACCCGGATCGAACACCCTGTGCTGCAGCTCCGGCGGTATGCCTTTCCCGTTGTCGGAAATGGCAACCCGCACGGTGTCGTCCTCCTCCCAGGTCCGGATCCGGATCTCACCTTCGCCCTCGATGGCCTGGGCGGCGTTCACCAACATGTTCATGAAGACCTGGTTGAGCTGGTTGGGGTAACACTCGATCTCCCGGACGGCACCGAACTCCTTGAAGACTTGGATCCGGCGCTTCAGCTCGTGGGCCACCAGGGTCAGGGTGCTCTCGATGCCCTCGTGGATGTCCGCTTTTTTGCGTTCTGCCTCGTCGAGCCGCGCGAAGTTACGCAGGGTGCGCACCATCTTCACCAGGCGCTCGGACGCCAGACGGTTGGTCCGGATGGATTCGTCCACGATGGAAAGGATCTCCTTCAACCCTTCCTGGGAGTCCGTCCCATCGGCGGGAGGATGGGCCCTGAGAAAATCCTGCACTTTCTGAAAGGCCAGGGCAAAAACGTCGTTGTTGCCGCCGATGCTGCCCAGCGGAGTGTTGATCTCGTGGGCCACGCCGGCCACCAGGCTTCCCAGGGCGGCCATTTTCTCCGCCTGCACCAGTTGGGACTGGGACTGGAGGAGCAACCTGGTCTTCTCCTCGAATTTCCTCTCCAGCTCCCGCGTGTAGCGCTCCATCTGCGCTTCCATCTCCCGGATCCGGGTCACGTCCCGGCAGATGCGGGTCATGACCCTTCTGCCGCCCATTTCCATGATGGAGCAACTCATGCTCA
>JACQTF010000083.1 GCA_016210925.1 Acidobacteriota bacterium
GATGATCCACTCGTCCAGTGACGTAGTCCTCGGTGGTCACACGATTGGGCGCGGCAACGAATTCAGCCACTCCGCCTCCCAGCGGTTGGCCGTTTGGGAGAGGATACAGCTCCAGATACGGTTTCACCGAGGGATGGACCTCCACTGTCCCTGTGGGCAAGACGCCTCTGCGCGCTTCCGCGGTGGGTACCCGAGCCAGGCTCGTCGTGCCCAGTCCCTCCCGCAATCCTTCGTAGCTGCCGAGGAAAAATGTGCGATTCTTCCGAACGGGGCCACTCGCGGAAAAGCCAAACTGGTTTCGCTTGAACGGAGGGGGGTTGGGTCTTCGGTCGAAGAAGTTTCTGGCATCAAGGGCGCTGTTGCGATGGAATTCAAAAACTGAGCCATGGAATTCATTTGTCCCAGACTTGGTCACCGCGTTGACCACGCCTCCCGCAGCCACTCCGTATTCGGCAGAGTAAGTGTTCGTTACGACCGTGAACTCTTTCAGGGTGTCCACCCCCAAGAGGCTGTTAGAGGCGCTGCCTGGAGTTGCGTTGGCCGTATCGTTGATTCGGGTGCCGTCCAGCAGAAACGTGTTCTGGTTCGGGCGAGCTCCTCCGATGGACAGGTGCAACCCAAAACCACGGGGAGCCGAGTCCGTTGCAGCCTGCCGCTGCACCAGCACCCCACCCTCCAGCGCCGTCAGTTGAGCCCAATCCCTTCCGTTCAGCGGCATCTCCACAATCCGCTGCTCGTTCACCAAGCCACCGATGGCCGACGTAGCCGCATCCACCAGAGCAGCCTCCCCGGTGACCACGACCTGTTCCGACATCTCACCCACTTCCAGCACGAGATCCACCACCGCATGTCGCTCTACGGTCAGTTCGATTCCACTGCGAATGACCGTCTGAAATCCAGGAAGTTCGGCCTTCACCTCGTATCTTCCCACGGCCAGATTGACAGCGGCATACCGGCCCATTTCATCGCTGACCAGCGTCCGAGTCAGGCCAGTTCCTACATTCTTAGCGCTCACGGTGACTCCCGGCAGGACCGCACCTGTTCGGTCTTTCGCGGTTCCCGAAATGGTCGCTGTCGTGACCTGGGCCCACAGCATCGGGACTGCTCCAACAGCCAGCAGCAGAGAAAGCGCCGCGCGATGTGCAAAGAACACCCGAAGATGAGAGAAACGATTGGCTACGAGAAACATGGTATCCCCCTTGAACTGTATGCGGAGATCTCCCTAAGGCACACCCAATACTCAGAAGCGACCCGTGGGCCATCCGAAAAGGCGATGGCGGGACCAAGCCTAACGCAGTGAGGGCGGGACCCACTGGACGAACTCTTCCCAAGAGACCATCTTCCCCTTTGGCGGTTCGATGAGGTTCGTCTTCTTGTCATGCAGCGGAACCCAGTCCTCCCGCAGAATCACGTCGGGATTGCCGTAGCGCGCGGCCAGTTGTCGCACTTCAGGATCGTCCAGCACCGTCAAGTGTCCGTTGTCGAGGACCTTGACCCTGCGACCGTCCCGCGTCTCCGCAATGTAGGTCCCAAAATAAACGTGAACATGCAGGTGCGCCGTAGAGAACCCACGCTGGTCCGCCCAGTCTTGGCTGGAGCGGGCACCGTGGCCGAGGTGAACGACCCCGGTTCTGTCCCGGGAATAGCCCTGATGGTTGCTTAGAAAGTTCCAGTAAAAGGGTTGCTGACGCAACTCAGGCGTATCCACCGGTCCCTGGATTTTCGGGTTGGTGCCGAAGGTGAGCTCCTCCAGCCACCGGTTTCCCGGGCGAGGAAAGCGCGGAAACTTAACGTCATCGTATGCTTTCAGGATCTCGTCCCACACCTTCCCATATTCTTCGCCCCTTTCGATGGTCTGAATTTCGCTCTTTTTGTATGTCAGCTTGATGGGCTCGGAAATCCTGCCGGCATTGCCGTACGAACCAATCACCACGCCCTCCAGGTCGCCCTCCGGAATTTCGCCTCCACGGGGATGAGCCATGATGTGACCGGGAATAATAGGATTCTCCGATGCGCCGGGCCCGAAGATGTGATTGGCAAAGCCCGGGCTCCCCTCCTCGCCCGGATAAGCCCCCTCGATTTGCATCCAGTATTCCGGAAACCAGGTAAACCGAATGTCGGTCCCCTGAACGTCCGTGAAGCGAACCTTTCCAGTCTGCCGCACGATCTCCCAAGACTTGCGGTCGATGAGGACATTCAGATCCTTCGGAAATTTGATCGCGGGGTCAGCCAGCCGATAACGGTTCGGCCAGTGGTACTCGTGGCCAAATCGCACGATCGGGTCAGACTGTTCGGGCCCTGAGTAGGTCTGTCCCACCACCACGTCGTACTCCTTGGCCAGGCGGTAAAGGCCCGTGTCCTTGCTCCGGATCTGACCGATGGTCTCCAGAATCCGCTTTCGAATCCCCGCGGAAGGACCGAAGGCCTCTGCTCCGTCCCGCGCAGAGTCGCGGTTCAAAACATCGACCACGCAGTTCTTCTCTTTGAATCCCTTCACAAAGGCTTCCACCACCATGGGATCGTAGTTGCTGTCCACGACGAAAAGGACCTTTTCGCCCCCTTTGAGGTTGTAACCGGCCCGTTGATCCCGTGGCACCGAGCGGGTGACGATGTGCCGCACATTGGACATGAGCTGGTCTACAGAGGTAATCCGCGGGATGGGTGGGGCCTTCGGCTCCAGATAGGGCGACGATTTCATCTCTCCCTCCAGGGAGGCGTTCGTCGGCCGTCCCGCACGCCAGCCCGCCAGAAGCAGTATCACAGAAACGAACGTGAGAGCTCCTTGCTGGTATCTTCGCTGGATCCGCATCTTGTCTCCTCCCGGGTTCGAAAAGACGAACGGACGCCCCTGGATGCCAAACGCTGGAACACCGCTGAGAATCGCCAGGGCGTGCCTCGTATCAGACACAAGGAGAGGGAACTTTGTCAAGCCAAATTTTGGCCCCCAATGTGATCCTCAGTCCCGGGTGGTCACTGGTCCCTCTAGCGGTACTTGACGACGAAAAAGATCCGGTTCGATCGACTGGTTAACCCGGGGAATGAATCCACAACCTGCAAGGAGTAGGTCCCAACCTTCGCGAGCATGCTGGATGGGATAACCGCCCTGATCTTGGCCGGACTTTCGAAACTGGATTGGATGGGAACCTCATTGAACGTGACCCTAGAAGAGGGCAGGAAGCGACCCGTGAGATCCACCGTCAGATCGGGACTTCCCTCTGTGGCGACGTTTGGTAAGACGTTCGCGATCGTGGACGCCACCATGTCTTCCCTCGGATCTGAGACGGCCCGTGGAATCGGGATGCTGTAATCAGGGTGGAAGGAAGTGTCCACCTGCTCGCCACCGAGGATGACCATCTCGATCTTGCGGGTGTTGCTGATTTGAATCAGAGGATCCCCTGCAAGCACGACCAGGTCCGCCAGCTTGCCGGCTTCCACGGTCCCCAATTCCTTCTCCTTATGGAGCAACTGGGCGGCGTACAGCGTGGCGGCCCTCAGGGCCTCCATCGGGCGGGCGCCCGCATCCACCATGAGCTCCATCTCCTGATGCAGTCCCAATCCGGGTATCCCTGTCCCGGCCGGGTCTGATCCAGCCAGTAGCTTGCCGCCCGCATCGACAAAACTCTTCAAAAAACGCTCCACGTTCCGATAGCCATCTTGTAACAGCTGCGCCTGGCTCGGGGTGATTCGGTCAAAAAGGTCATAATGATCCAGGTGGTTCTTCAAGTAAGACCGCGGGATATACTTTAGCCCCGGCTGGCCAAACAATTTCTCCAATTCTGCCCGATACTCCTTCCTTCGGGGACAGACTCCGCGCCAGGTGCCCGAGAGGGTCGGGTTGAAATAAATCTTCTTGGCGACCAGAGTCCGCACCAATCCCGGAAAGGCAGACCTGTCCATGAAAGGATGGGGATCCAGCAATTTGCCCTCTTTCAGCTCCTGAAGTTTCTGCTGATCGGTAATCGTGGCGATGGCCACGGGACTGGTGTGCTCGACGAAGTCCATTCCAAGCTCGGCAAGCTCACGGGCGTCCAGGCGGTGTCCCACCACCGATAAGCCCGCCCGATGCGCCTCGTCAGTAATCGCTTTCAGGACTTCGGGCGCCAGCCTGTGGTGGACTTTAATGGCGTCCACACCTCTTTGGATCAGGAGCCGGACCTCTCGACGCGCCTCCTCTGGTTCATCCAGGTATGTTTTGTACAGGCGCCCGAAATCGGCGTACTTGACCTGTCGGGTCAGGGGAACAAATTCGAGGACGCCCCCGCCGATCCAACTGTCCAGATATCCGAACTCGGCGGAGTACTTCTCCACAGGACTCCCATCGAGCTGGTTCCCCGTCACGAAGAACCGGGGCGCGCGCACCTTCCCTTTTTGTTGAGCCTCCTTGAAAGCGAAGCTCCACTCCGTGGGATTCGCCTGATCGAGCACAGAAGTGATTCCGTTGGCCAGTAGGACCTCCCCGAGCCAGTCGCGATAGTGGACGTGACAGTCGATCAGCCCAGGAAGCAAGTACTTTCCCTTCAGGTCGATCACGCGGGCATCGGTTGGAAAGCTGACCCCGCCGGCCTTGCCCACGGCCCGAATCCGGCCTCTTTCCAGAACGACGACGCTGTCCTCCAGTCGTGTGGACGATGCGACATCGATGAGCGTGGCGCCTCGAAGCACCAGCGGCTGATTCTGCGCCTGCACCTGACCGGCGGAAAGCAAAACACAGAAAGCAGTAGACAGGATGTACAACATCGCCGAGGATCGGAATCCCAGGAACCCCCGTCCTGTATCCTTCAATCTCTGACTCATGATCACCTCCAAACTGGATGTGTCGCGAACACGTGGTGGACCACGGTGAGGGTCACCCCTCGCCTCACGGCCGTCTTGAATCCCGGCAACGACGGGCCCACCTCATAGGTTCCCACAGACAGGTTGCTCGCATCGTAACGTCCGGAGGCTCCCGTCAGCTGACAAACCAAAACAAATTTTGTTTGAAATCTTCAACCGTTCGGTATTCTAGTGCAACCCCACTCCGCTGCCGATCATTTTTGGAGTTGGCGACGAGGCCAGGGCCGCCCGCGCGGTGTGAGCCAGGAGCGCGCTCAGCCACCTTCGTCTCAGGGAGAGCTCTTCGAGATCGAGGCGGGATCCCTCACGTAGAGATAAGGTTTGATTTTAAGAAAGGTGCTCTTTCCGATCAGAGCTTCTAGTTCTTCCACGCCGCTGAACGGTCCGCCTTCCTCGCGATGACGAAGGATCGCCTGGATCTGTTCCGCCTTCAAACCTGGAAGTCGGGAAAGCTCCCTGCCACCCACGCGGTTGAGATCCATGGGCATCTCGCGAATCGGGTTGGCCGGCCCACAATGAGCCGCCAGATACGCACTGAGCCCTTCCGCCTCGTCGTCTGGGATCGGAGCTTTGAAGTCTGAGATCATCGCGTCGATGATTCCCAACCATTGCTCCTTGTTCCGGTTACCGAAGACCACATACTTCAGGTCGTGACACATGGCACAGTACGTCGCGACCTGAACTTTTCCGGGCCCATCCGGCAGCAGGGCCTGGTAGTCTATTTTGCCGCTTTCAGAGGCATCGACCCCAGCCCATGCGGAGGCCAGCAGGAGGCCTCCCGCCAACCGCCGGCTCCAACCCTCTCCCAAAAACATCGCCTGGCTCCCAGGCCTTCGTCACTCGTGCCAGTGGATTTTCTTCATCCGGGCACGAAGGGCTTCCTCCTCTTCCCATCGCACCGGTCCTTTGTACCCGGCGACATCCCAGCCGGTCACCAGCCTCGAAGTGTTGGGATTGAAAATCTGGTGGGGATCCTTGGAGGTAGGCACCGGAACTCCCGAAGCGTCCGCGGGAATCTTGTTCTCCGGAAAGTTTGAGTAATAAACCGTGAAGACCCGAGTCCGCACCATTGTGTAGACCTGCTGCAGCTGCTGGGCCTGCTGTGGATTGGATTTGAAGACCGCGCCCTCGATGACCGCCTTCAGGTACCTGGCCCTTTCACCCCCCGCCAACGCCACAAAGGTCCTGCCGGGAAAAACAGCCTCTGCAGCCGCGTTGAACCCTTGAAGCATCTCATCCGAAAGGCCGGAGAGTCCTTGGAGGACCTCGTCGGTGATGCCATAGGATTCCAGGTCCCTGTAGCCTGGGTCTCCCGGCGCCGAAGGGACGAGAGTATCTCCCAAAGCCGCGACGATGTCACGCCGGGTGACTTCCGCCCCCCGGACGGCCTCACCCACAGCCGCCCCTGCCAGCCCCGTGATCACAGCCTTGCCGGTCGTGGTCAGGAAGGCCCGTCTCGAGAGTTCGTGGTCACGCCCTTTCGGATCTTCCATGGCATGCTCCTCCGGTGGGGAAAGTCGGGCTACGGGGTGCCCCGGGAAAAATGGTTGGCGACGATGCGCCGCCAGGCATAGGCGGCCACCGTGCAGATGGGAATATGGGAATGGCCCAACGACCCGCTGGGAACGACCTCTCCACTGGCCAGAAACAGATTTTCCACATCGTGGCATTCGAAATCGGAATTGACCACGGAAGTCTTGCGGTTTTCGCCCGCCCGGCACGTCCCCACGTTGTGTGAGACGGTGTACCGATTCGGGAATTTTCGGTTCACGCGCACGGGCCGCGGGTTCATTCGGTCGATGATAGCCAGCGCGACCTCTGCCCCTTCGTCGAGCCGCTTGAGAATGGCCGGGTCGTCCCGCCGATAGAGGTGTTTTCCATTGGGGTCCACGACGCCCCTCTCCCAATCCGGAGCCCTGAGGGTGACCGAAATCCCTCCGACCCGCTTACCCGCGGTCCTCATAAATTCCTTATGTTCCCAGCCGAACTCGGGCGCCATGGGGTGAAACGCCAGCAGGTGCGGATACATCTCGTCCACGGAGCAATTCGGGGAATCGTTCATCTGCACGTTCATCCATCCGTGGCGGCCCTGGGAATCCGTCAGCGAGAGCTGCCAGCGCTCCACGCCACCTCGGCTCCCATCCTTCAGGTCCACATCGAACAGGCAGACGACACTCCGGCCGATGTCCCCATCCAGGTGCTTTCCGACGTTGGGATTCTCCACGATCGTCCTGTCTCCCAGTACTTCCCTGGGACCGTAGCCGGAGCGCAATAACAAGACCGGGGTGCCCGAGGTCCCGCACGTCACGATGACCTTGTCCGCACGCAGCTCTCCGGCCTGGCCACTCCTGACGTACCGAACCCCCTCGGCGACGGGCGTTGTGCCCCGCTTTTCAATGAGGATTTTTTCCACCTCCGCATCGGGGATAATCTCCACCCCATTGCGCTCCGCCAGGTCAATGTAAGGAAGCGTGGTGCCCTTGGCATCGTACTTGCAAAAGTGACCGGAACCGCAATAGCCGCAGTTGATGCAGTTGTACCGCGACATCGGAACCGGCGTCACCTTGTATCCCAGGGAGCTGGCCGCGTCATGGAAAAGCAGGTTCCCGCGGTTCATGTTCTCCAGGATAGAGGAATGGATGTGATACATCTGGGTGATCTCGGCCTTGGCCTCCGCAAATTTTTCAGGGGACCAATCCACTCCGGAGACCTGCCGCCAGTGGTCGAAATCTTCGTCAAACGGAAGATACGCGTTTCCGCCCCAGTGCAAACCACAGCCGCCCACCATCTTGTTTTGAAGCCCATCGTAGGGCCAGGGCTGGGGCTTAAATTCCAGGAAGCGGATGTTGGTGATTCGCCGGCGGCGCTCCGGATCGCCGTAACCGGGCCGCGGCGGCCCTCCCTTGAAATAGTAGGGACCACCTTCGATCAGGGCGATGCGCAGGCGGTCGCCGGTTCGGGGATTCACGCCCCTCTCAGCAATTCGAGCCGCGACGATGCAACCGGCGGAACCCGCGCCCACAACGACCGCGTCGTACGTGACCGACCCTTCCATATCCTGCCCCCAGGCTCAAAAGTGGATGGTTGCCCATGGCTTTATCATTGGCAATTTCCAATGTCAAGCGTTAGGAAACGTGGGTAGTGCGCTAAGAACGATCTTAGCGCACTACCCAATTTTTGTGACCAACCTTGTAGCAATTTTCAGCATCCGCCACCTAATCGTGGGCGGCCTGTTCGCCGTCTTCAGTCACGACCCGGCCCCCTGTTCTTAAGGCCCAACTCACCTCTGAACCGCATGCTGCGGAAACAATGGATCCTCGGGCCCTCGGGCCGGTACGGGTTGACAGCCCGGCTGCGGCTCGGCTAGTCTGAAGCCATCCTGTGAGCCAAGCCAGCTTTAGTGGGGAAGAGACTGCGCTTTTGCGTGAGATGTTCGGCTGCGGATGCTTTCTGCTGGGGGACGAGGTTTGGCAACGGTATGGGTTGCGCACGCCCATCTACATAGACTTTCGCCAGAGCCTGTACCTCCATCCCGAGTTGCTGTGGAAGCTGGGCCAGTTGCTGTCCAGGAAGATCGAAACGCTGGAAGCGCCGGGCGCGCCCAAGGTGGTGATCGGAGTGCCCTACACTGCCGTGCCTCTGGCTCTGGCTGCCTGTCTGGTCGCCTGGCGGGAAAAGCCCAATCGGCCGTTGCGATTTGGCCTCGTTCGAAAGCAGCCGTCGCGCTTCCCGGACGGGAGGGAGCTTTATGCTAACATCCCCCAGATTTCTGGGGCCGACTATGTGCTCCTGGATGACGTCATCGCCTCCGGCCGGAGCAAGCTGGAGGCCCTGGCCACTCTCGACCGAGATGGCTTCCGGATCCGCCATGTCCTCTGCGTGGTGGACCGCCAGCAGGGCGGCGCCGAGCGCCTCAAATCCCGCCAGCTCGCCGTCCACTCCCTATTCCAAATTCACGACGTGCTGGATTTCTATCTTCGGGAAGGTCTCTTGACCGAGGAGCTTCACCACCGAATCTGCCAACACCTTTTTACCCATCGCTTTCAGGAGACCCCTCAAACAGGCGCTCGTTAGGCAAAAGCGAGCCTGGCTGCGGTTCGCGCTGGAAGGAATAACGGGCGATGTCTACAGGCCGGAGCGCGGCGGGGGGACGGCCTCCAGAAGCCGGTGAATCAACTGGTCGGGAGTGATGCGGTCCGACTCGGCGTGAAAGTTCAGCAGGACCCGATGGCGGAGCACCGGAAAGGCCAGGGCCCGGATGTCCTCGCACGAGACATTGAACCGTCCCTGAAGAAGCGCTCGCGCCTTTCCCCCCAGCACCAGAAACTGCCCCGCCCGGAGGCTGGCGCCGTACTGGACCCATTGCTTGACAAAATCGGGACAGCCGTTTTCGTTGGGCCTGGAGCTGCGCACCAGCCGCACCGCGTACTGGGACACGTCGTCGGCGATGGGGATCCGGCGGACCAGGCGATGAAAATCCAGGATGTCCCGCGCCGTGGTCACGGCTTCGGCCACATACTCCTCCGCCAGGGTGGTGTCTCGAACCACCTGCAGCTCGTCCGCCTCGGAGAGGTAATCAATAATGATGTTGAACATGAACCGGTCCAACTGGGCTTCCGGGAGCGGGTAGGTGCCCTCCAGCTCAATGGGGTTCTGGGTGGCGAGGACAAAAAAGGGACGGTCCAGGGGATAGGTGACGCCCCGGACCGTGACGCTGCCTTCCTGCATGGCTTCCAGGAGGGCGGCCTGCGTCTTGGGCGGAGTGCGATTGATCTCGTCGGCCAGAATCACGTTGGCAAAAACCGGACCCCTGACGAAGACCCAGGTCCGGCGACCGCTGGCCAGATCTTCCTCGATGATGTCCGTCCCGGTGATGTCGGAGGGCATCAGGTCGGGAGTGAACTGAATCCGGTGGAACGTCAACCCCAGGGTCCGCGCGATGGTTCGCACCAACAGGGTCTTGGCCAGGCCCGGCAGTCCGGTGATCAAGGAATGCCCTCCGACCCAGAGGCAAATCATCAGCTGCTCGATCACGTCGCTCTGCCCGACGATCACCCGTTTGACCTGCTCCTGGATCTTGCGCCGATGATCCTCGAGGCGCTCCAACAGGGCATCCAGGTTCTGGGAATCCGAGGAAGCTACGATAGGTTCCATCATCCCATCCTCTGTGGCTCAGCCGCCCAGGCTATCTTCGTCGCAGGCGGAAGCCTCACCACTGGGTTCAATCTAACAGAAACCCAGGAGGCGGATCAACGCGAAAGCTCTGTCCGGAGCAAGTACCGGAAGGTTCAGCGAAACTTCACAATGAAGTACGCGGGATCCGACTCGCCCCCTCCTGGCGCCGGATTGACCACCGTGACGGGATAGGTGCCGGGCGCTACCAGGAGAGAGGACGAAACCCGCCCTTTCAAGACGGAACCGCTCGTAAAAGTGGTGGGGACGGGAACGCCGTTGAAGCGAACAACGGACAGCGGCACAAAATAGCTTCCTCGCACGGTGAGCTCCACTTCGGGACTGCCTTCCACGGCCACCTGTGGCGCCAGGATCGGCTCCACCTCCGGACGGCGATAGAACGAAGGTTCCTCGTGGTTGCGCACGGGACGCAGGATGGGGTTCTGATACTGAGGCTGATACTCTGTGGGGATGACCTTGCCGTTCAGAATCACCTTGTGGATCTTCCGAGTATTCCGGATGTCTTCCA
>JACQTF010000081.1 GCA_016210925.1 Acidobacteriota bacterium
AAGTCGGAGGCAGTCCGATGGCGGATCACCCGTTCTCTCTCGATGCGCGCCAAATGGAATGGCAACCCAGCAAGCATGCCAACGTGGTCTTCAAGACCCTCCGCTTCGACCGCGCCAGCGGCTCCGGCACCGTCTTGCTCCGCATGGCGCCGGGGGCGGAGTATCCAGTGCACCGGCACGCCGGCAGCGAGGAGGTCTACGTCCTGGAAGGAGAGATGACCATTGAAGGCACGCGCTACGGGCCCGGAATGTACCTTTACAGCCCACCCTCTTCCGTGCATGGAGCTCGCACCGAACAGGGATGCACCTTCCTGGCCTTTTTCACCGGCAAGGTGGAAGAGCTGTAACACCGCCGGTACCGGAGGCTACCACAGGATGTCCTCCTCGCTGCTCCGGCGGTTCACCACGCGCGCCGTCACAAAAAGGAGGTCCGACAGCCGGTTCAGATAGGTGAGCAGCACAGGGTCCAGGGGCGTCTCGGCGTGGAGGGCCACGGCGACGCGCTCGGCGCGTCGGCACACGGTCCGGGCCACGTGCAACAGGGCGGCCCCCTGGGTCCCCCCGGGCAGGATGAAACGCTTCAGGGGCTTCAGCTCTTCCTGGAACCGGTCGATGATCTGTTCCAGGTCCTCCACCCGTTGGGGAGGCAGGGCCGTCTTGTTGGGCCGCCGGGATTCGGCGTACTTGGGATCGGCCAGCTGGGTACCCATGGCGAAAAGGTCCCGCTGAATGCCCTCCAGCATCTGGTTGATCTCGTCGTCCTGGACGAAGGCTCGGACCGCACCCAGCACCGCATTCAACTCGTCCACATCGCCATACGCGGTCACCCGGAGGTTGGACTTGAGGACCCGGGACCCATCCAACAGGCTGGTCTCCCCCGCGTCACCGGTTCGGGTATAGATCTTCGTCATGCATCCATCCTCACCAGTTCCCGCAGCGCGTGGATTTGTAATAAAATTTGATCGCCACCCAAACCTCCCCCCTCCGAAGAGCTTCAGGCACCCACCACTAGACGGACTGGCCCGGCTTCAACTCGTGGATCTCGAGCCCGGGGATGTCCGCCGTGAGCTCCCGAAGCTGCCCGGGACTCCCCCGCAAGATGGGGAACGTCCCGTAATGCATGGGGATGACCCTCTTCACGCCCAGCAGGCGGATGGCGTGGGCTGCTTCGCGGGGCCCCATGGTGTAGTGGCTCCCGATGGGCAACAGGGCCACGTCGGGCCGGTACAGCTCTCCGATCAGCTTCATGTCGCCGAAGACGTTGGTATCGCCCGCATGGTACATCTTGAAACCGTTCTCGAATTCCACCACGAACCCTGCGGGGTCGCCGCCGTAAATGATCTTGCCGTCATCCAGGATGCCGCAGCTGTGGTCGGCGGACACCATGGTGACGCGAATCCCATCCAGCTCTACGGTCCCGCCCTTGTTCATCCCCACCAGGTTCTCCACCCCCTTGCTCTCCAGCCAGACCGACGTCTCGTAGATGCAGATCGTCCTGGGCTTGTGCTTTTTACCCAGCTCCACTGCGTCGGCGATGTGGTCGAAGTGGCCGTGGGTGACCAGCATAAGATCGAGCCGGTCAAACTTCTGGAGCTCAGCAGGGCACGAAGGGTTGTGCATGACCCACGGATCGATGAGTACTTGCTTGCCCTTGGGGCTGGTGATTTTAAACGTGGCATGACCGAGCCACGTGAACTGCATGTCATTGCGCAGCGCCATGTCAGACCTCCGTTGGTGGCTCTCGGTTCCCGCACCTCGACGACAAAGTGATGCCCATCCCCATGGTCATTCGCTCCAGTAACGGGCGTGTTCCTCCAGGAAGGACAGCGTTTTCATCTCCGACATGCGGTCCAGGTAAACACGTCCCTGCAGGTGATCGAACTCGTGCTGGACCACCCGGGCGTGAAAATCTTTCGCGACAAACTGCAACCTCTTCCCCTCCCGGTCCAGAGCCGTCACCTCCAACCATTTGAATCGAGGTACCTGGCCCCGCAAGTCCGGGATACTCAAGCAACCCTCCCAATCGCTCAGCTCGTTCCTGTCCAATACCTTCAGTTTAGGATTGATCAGCACAGTCAGAGGAACGTCTTCGCCTTCCTTGTGGTCGTGGGGATACTTCACCTCGAGCACCGCCACTTGCTGAGAAACGTGCACTTGTGGGGCCGCCAGTCCGACGCCGTGGTACTCGTACATGGTCTCGATCATGTCGTCCAGGAAGCGCTGGAACTCCGCCGTGCGGATCTTGCCGGGCGGGACGGCCTCTGCCACCTGGCGGAGCACGGGATGTCCCAGCCGAGCCACCTTGAGGATCATCTCTTTTGAAAAACCCGTCATTCGTCCATCGTCAATGGTCAATCAGCTCCCCGATTGACCATTGACTCTTGACCATTGACCGCTTTTTCAGGGCCTGCGATAGAAGGGCAAGGTGACGACCTCC
This sequence comes from Acidobacteriota bacterium, assembly GCA_016210925.1. Classification (GTDB taxonomy): domain Bacteria; phylum Acidobacteriota; class UBA6911; order JACQTF01; family JACQTF01; genus JACQTF01. The sequence continues at coordinate 2,438 of JACQTF010000081.1, forward strand.
GCGCTCGCGGAGTCGCCATTGAACTTCACCTCCACCTTGCTCCCGGGCGTCAGAAACTCGCGGCGCACGTAACCCAGGGCGATGGGTTGCCCCAGCGCCGGTGAGAACACGGCGCTGGTGACCTGGCCGATCTCCTTGTCCCCAGCCACGATGGTGGATCCCTTCTCTGGAACCTTCCCTCCCTGGAGGCGCAGGCCCGTCAGTTTACGGTTGACGTGTCCCCGGTAGAGGATCCGCGCCATTACTTCCTGGCCCACATAGCAGCCCTTGGTGGTGCTCAGGGCGTGCTCCAACCCTGCTTCCAGTGGCATGTGGCTTTCGTCCATGTCGGTTCCGAAGAGGGGTATGCCCGCCTCTACCCGAAGCACCTGGTAGGCCTCCCAGCCCACAGGCCGCAAGCTGAACCTTTCTCCCATCGCAATCAATTCCTGCCACAACTC
>JACQTF010000085.1 GCA_016210925.1 Acidobacteriota bacterium
CGTCAGTGAGAGGGCGATCAGGGAGACCACCAGCCGCGTCTTGAACCTCGCTCCGGGCTTTTGGGCCCGTCTCTCAAAATACAGCTTGATCAGGTTCCGGCCCAGGACGAAGGCCAGCACCATGATCAGCAGGAAGTTGAGGGCGGAAAATACGGCCACCAGGACGGTGGCCGCGCCGAACTTGGGAGAGCCCACCGACGTGGGACGCAAAAAGAGCTGCGTCAGGATGAAACTCAGCAGGAAGAAGAGCATCAGCCCGCCGAGGATCTTCAGTGTCCGTGCGCGATTGCCGGCCATGGGAGAGTCCAAAGCACCTTGAACATTCTATCACAGGGGTTCAGGGACGCCCGGCGCGACCTACCTGTCACCGGCGTCCGCAGCATATTTCTCTCGCAGAACGGTCAGATAGGTGTCGCGGTATTCTTTGAAGGTCTTGAAGTGGCGCATGGTGGAATCCGGGGCCTGGGAAATCTGGCCCGTGGCGGCGTCGTACCGATAGGGGAACCCGCCAGGATCTTGGGGCAGGCCTCTCAGCAATCCCGCGCCGATCATCTCCTGGAGGGACTCAGGCTTCCTGGTGAATCGCTGCTGAAACCGCTCCACCAGGAACTCCAGGGTCCAGATGTCTTCGTCCACCCGGATGCTCAGCAGGTGATTGTAAGCGTTCTGCTTGAGCTGCTCGTTGCGGGCCTCCTCGTGCTGTTTCTGCCACAGGTACTTGGCCGTCTCGATGGCGCCGCCCTTGGCGAAAAGGGTTGCTGCGACCGCTTCCATCCAGGGAGGTGCTTCGGGGACGCGGGCACCTTCCACAAACACCTCGCCGGCCTTTTGGAAGTCGTGCAGTTCCCAGTAGTAGAGAAACCCCAGGTCGAAGTAGAGGCGCCAGCTCCCGGCATTGGCGGCGATTCCTTTGCGCAACAGGCGGATTCCCTTGTCGGGCCGGCCCAAGCCCATGGGCTGGGCCGTGGAGAGGAAAGTGGCGCCAAACTGATAGGCCGGGATCATGCGGGGATCCAGATGGGTGGTGATCTCCAGCAGCGGTTCCAGCAAGTCGTAGCGCACCTGCGCGGAGTCCTTCTTCTTCCCGCCGTAGTATTGGATCGTGCGCAGCCAGTACAGGTCCGCGGCCAGCGCCCGGTATCCCAGGGTCATGCGTTCGATCACTTTTCCGGAAGCCAGATACAGCACCTCTTCGGTGCTGTGGTACTGGCCCCTCGCCAGGTCTATTCCCTGCTGGAGTCGGGACAGGGCAAGGAATCCCACCACCAGGAGCGCTGCCAGACCGCCATAGAGGAGGACGGCGGACCTCCCGCGAGCTTCCATCGGGTGTGAAGTCCGGGCTTGGGCGGGACCCCCGCACCTACCATTCTTGTCGCTTAAATCGATCTCATTTGCGTTTGGTAGGTCGGGGGTCATTTGAAGTTCCTGTGCTGGAAGATGATTAGGCTGCAGCCGAGCACCAGCGCCACGTACAGCAGCCCATAGGCGACCGACGTGCCCACGAAGCTGGCGGTCACCGGCTCCAGATGGGCCACGGGCTGGATGATATTAAAGTTGCCGTAATTGGGGAGCAAATAATAAAGCACATCGCACAGACCCGAGACGAACGACGATTCGGTGAGGTTGCCGAAGTGCTTCAGGTCGGCGTTGAAGTGTCCGATGATCCAAAGGAAGAACGTGAAGGCCGCCGACAGCAGAGGTGTGGAAAAAGAAGAGAACATGAGGGCCAGCGACGTGGTGAGGGCCAGCTCGAAGAAAATCAGGAGGACTGCCCAAAGAATCAAACCGTGGGACCACTGAAGCCCCCTCTCCAGGTAGAAAAGGGCTGCGTAGATCGCTGCGGTCATCACGGCCACGTTCACCAGCAGGGTGAAGAGCAGGCCCAGGTACTTTCCCAGGATGAATTCCCACCGGTGGATGGGCTTGGCCAGCAGGCTATAAATGGTTCTCTTGTCGATCTCCTTGTACACGAGGCCGATCCCGATGAAGATGGCGATCATCGTCCCGAAGAGGGACACCGCCGAGAGGCCCAGGTCGATGATGATCTTGCGCTCCTGGCCGATGGAGATTTCGCTCAAGACCAGGGAGCTTGCGATCATCAGCAGGGCGAACAGGAGGAGGTTGTACAGGACCTTCTCCCGCACCGATTCCTTGAAGGTGTTCGAAGCGATGTGGCCGATCTTCATGAGCCTGCTTCCCGCTTTTCGGTTCCCCCCTGCCCCGGGTCCCGCGCATCGCTTTGGTCCATGGCCTTCAGGAAATAGTCCTCCAGCGATTCCCGAACGGGATTGATCGAGATCAGCTTGCCTTTCCCTTCCCGGATGAGCCTCAAGCTCTGTTCAACGACGCCGTCGTCCGCCATGCGCAGATGAAGCCGCTCTCCCAGCCGGTTTGCCTGGAGGGCCAGCCTTTCCAATTGGGTGGATTGCGGCGGGGCCACGTTGGTCGCCACCAGTTCGAGGGAGGTGATCTCCATGCGCAGGATGTCGGTCAGCTTGCCGCAGTCCACCAACCGTCCCCGGTTGAGGATGGCTACCCGGTCGCAGAGGGACTCCACGTCCGGCAAGATGTGGGAGGAGAAGAAAACCGTGACGCCCCGCTGGCGCTGCTGGAGGATAATTTCACGGACCTCCCGGCGCCCCAGCGGATCCAGGCCAGACATTGGCTCGTCCAGGAACAAAACACGGGGATCGTTGATGAGAGCCTGGGCCACACCGATGCGCTGCAGCATCCCCTTGGAGTATTTTCGGAGCGGCAGGAGCCGGGCGTCCCCGATTCCCACCGCGTCGAGCAAATCCGCCGTCCGACGCCGCACCTCTCGGGGCCCGAACCCGAAGATCCTGCCGCAATAGGACAGAAATTCCTCGCCCGTCAGGTAGTCGTAAAAGTAAGGGCTCTCGGGCAGGTAGCCTATCCGGGCATGCACCGAAACGTCCGAGATGGGGCGCTCGAGGATCCAGGCGCTTCCCGAGGTCGGGTACAGGAGCCGCATGAGGATCTTTAAGGTGGTGGTCTTGCCGGCGCCGTTGGGTCCCAGGAAACCGAAGATCTCCCCTTCCTCGACCTCCAGGCAGAGATGGTCCAGTGCCCGAAACGGCTTCTTCCGAAAGAAGCCGATCTGGAAATCTTTCGTGAGATCGCGGAGTTCAATGACCTTCATGGCCGCCTATTGTACAAAGCGCCAGGCCGGGTGACAAGAAGCCAAGAAGCCTTCCCTGCCTGCCACTTCGCACCGGGCTTTTGTAAGGCGAGCACCCCACCCAACCCCTTGGGAGATCGTCCTACGTTGCTGGAGAATCCCGGACGTGGGTTAGTTACGTTAGATGTGGAACCTATGTTGGAACGTTGATGGGACGACCGAATGTCGCACGCTCCGGACGACCTTCATGAACACGCCTTGGTGGGAAACCAATCTGCAAGCAGCTTCCGAAATTCTACAAAGGCTGGATCGGTGCACCGTCGAAGACTAACGTTCCTTGCGAGCTGCCCGTAAATGGAGGAGGAGCGCGGTCTGCGAACCCACCGGAGGGCCCTTTCGGTAGCCTTCTTGGGATCTTCCGGCTTGGGTGTACCGGCTGGCCACATCCCCTCGGCGCGCAACCATGTTCGCAGGTCCGGCTGTCGCCCTGCCCACCCGAGGCAGCGATCCACGTGCGGGGAGCTGCTCCAAACCCAGACTTCCAGTTCCGGATCCAGTACGAGGGCCGCAGCCCGGTCACCCCAGCCTGCTGCGGCGAGTTTGGCAGTGACCACCTGTTCCATCTCCTCTCTGGTCTGCCGGGCCTGGCCACTTCCCACGCGATCCAAGCACGCCTCCCGCAAAAAGTACACCCAGGTTGGTTTCACCCCTCCAATTGCGAAGCGCCGGATGCTCTGTGCCTCGGACGATATCCGTAGCGCCACTTTCGGTTTTTGAAAAGCAAAGTACCTGCGAGACTGGCGCAAGGCTGAGGATGACCGGAGAGTGCGTCGCTAGGAGAATCTGCGCTCCGTACACTGAGGAAAGCGATTGGAACATAGTTTCCACAGCCCGCGGATGGATGCCGTTTTCCGGTTCTTCGACGAGATAGATACCCTCCAAATCCACCAGGTAGGCGGGTAGGGTCAGGGCCAGCAGTCTTAGCGTACCATCGGATGCTGTCCAGGACGGCACTTCCAGATCATTCCGGTAACAAATCACCAAGTAGCGATGACGATCCTCAGGCCGTTCGATCGTTCGGACGTCCGTTAAGTCGGTCAGAGCTGTCCGAAGGTGCTGGACCCATTCTTTGTGTTTCCGAGGATGCGCCTTCTTCAACCGTTCCACGACCCAGGGCAGGTTGGAGCCATCGGGACGGAATTGTCTGGGTCGCCCAGGGGGGCTGGGCCTGCGCATCAGTACGCTGTTGAGCACCAGCCTCTGGATTCCCTCCATCAGAACCCCTTTAAGCCAGGTCGCGACCGGAAACTTCGACTCATCCTCAGGCAGGTTCGCCAATGCTGACTTAAGCGGTCCCAGTTTGAATGCATGATCCCACCTTTTGCCCGTTTCGTCATAAAAATTGTCGTTGCCGCCGGCGACCTTGTTAACCACGGTCTTGGCATTCTTTGCTATCTTGGGACTGATCAATGTGGCCGGGGGAACGGGCTCCATAGGGAAGAGCGTCCGTTGCCTGGCCCGCCGGAGACTAGGTCCCCCAAGAACGCCACCACATCGAGAAATGTCGTCTTGCCGCTCGCATTTGGCCCCACCAGGACGTGGAAGTTATCCATCGCACGGCTCACGTACCGGAGACAGCGAAAGTTCAGGGCCTCAAGAAGTGTGATCATCGCAAGGCTCCCATAGGGTCGTTTGACAGCTGTCTGGCCCAGCGGTTACTACCCGTCTGGGGGGCTCAGGGAGGCACGTTGGCGGAGGATCTCGTACAGGACCACGCCGGCTGCGACCGAGACGTTGAGGGACGCGACGCCGCCCTGCATGGGCAGGCGGGCCAGGAAGTCGCACTTTTCCTTGACCAGGTGTCGGATCCCTTTCTCCTCGCCGCCGAGCACGAGGGCGATGGACTGGAGGTAGTCCACCTCGTGCCAAAGCTTTTTTGCCTTCGGGTCCAGCCCCACGATCCAGAAGCCGTCCTTCTTCAGGTCTTCCAGCAGTTGTGCGACGTTGACGATCTGGGCGACGGCCACGTGCTGGATGGCCCCGGCGGAAGCGCGAGCGGTGCCCGGTGACAGACCCGCGGCGCGTCGTTCCGGGATGAACACGCCATCCACGCCCGCAGCGTCTGCGGTGCGGAGGATGGCTCCCAGGTTTTGAGGATCTTCGATTTCGTCCAGCACCAGGACCAGGGCGGGCTTGCGGGCTCGGGCCAGGATCCCGGCGTAGGTCTCATAGGGCTGGGCGGCCTGAACAGCCACCACCCCTTGGTGGTGGATGGTGCCCGACTCCCGCCTCAACTGATCCGGCTTCTCGAAGCGGACCGGGACCCCCGCCTGACGGCAGAGGGTTTCGATCTCCTTCAGCCGCGGGTTGCGCGTGTCTTCCTCCAGGATCACCCGCTGTAAGGGGCGCCGGCCGGCCTGGAGCGCCTCCCGGACCGGATGGATACCGTACAGGAGCGCCTGGTCGTTTCGACGCCGGATCCGGTCGTCGTAATTACGCATGGTATCGCGCCTCCGGCTGTGATCCGGGCGTGGTCGCCGATCTTTTCTCATGGGTGCTCCGATCCTCTTACGAAAGCCTACTTCCGAATGCCAGTCCTCAGGCTCAGCGCCTGGCGCAGCCTCTCCCGACAACCCGGAATGGGCTGCGGCAGAGGCAGAACTTTTGCCTTTTCGAAAATAGGGATCAATTTTTCCAGTTCGGGTCCTTTCTCCGCTCCCGTCAGGGCCGCGCGGAGGGGATGGAAAAGGTTCCGGCCTTTTTGTCCCGTTTGCCTTTGGACTTGCTGGGCAGCTTTCCGATAGTCCTCGACCGTGAGGGGATCCCGCTGCTCGAACTCCCTGTCAAAAGCCTCGACGACTTGCCGTGCCTCCTCGGAAGCCAGGCTCTCTCTCGACGCCGGCTCGAAGGCGGCTGGGTCGAACTGAAAAATGAGCCCGCTCTTCTCCACGACCTGGTCCAGGCGATCCAGGTAGCCCAGGATGGCGTCCATCACGTCGCCCAGCCAGTCTTCCACCGCACCATTGGCACCCGGAGTCAACAGTCCCGCAGCGCAGAAATAGCGCTTACTCAGCTCCGCCAGCCGGGCGCGGCCGACCGACTTCAGGTAGGCACGGTTGATCCAGTTCAGCTTGTCCGGGTCGAAAACCGCCGCTGCCTTGGAGACCTTTCCCAGCTCGAAGGACCTGGCGATTTGCTCCAGCGAGAGAATTTCCTTGCCTTCTTCCGGAGGAGACCAGCCCAGCAGCGCCAGGTAGTTGACCAGCGCTTCCGGCAAGTAGCCCTGATCGCGAAAGCTGGAGACCGAGGTGGCCCCGTGGCGCTTGCTCAATCGCGTGTGGTCCTTCCCCAGAATGGTGGAGAGGTGGGCGAAATGCGGCGGAGTCCAGCCGAGGGCCTGGTACGTCAAAATCTGACGCGGCGTGTTCGAGATGTGGTCATCCCCCCGGATGACGTGGCTGATCTTCATCAGCGCATCATCGATGACCACCGCGTAGTTGTAAGCGGGGTGCCCATCGGAGCGGAGCAGCACCGGATCCCCGATGACGTCGCTGGAGAACTCCAGTTCGCCGTGGACCAGGTCCCGGAAACGGACGGGTCCTTCCGGCACCCGGAGGCGGACGGCGGACGGCTCGCCTCGCTCGAGACGGCGCTGGGCTTCTTGCGGGGGGATGGAGCGGCACCGGCCCGAGTACTTGGGCGGCCGTCCCTCGGCCAGCAGACGCTGCCGGTCTGCCTCGATCTCCTCGGGGGTGCAAAAGCAATAGTAGGCTCTCCGGTCGTCGAGAAGCTGGCGGGCGTATCGCTGATAGAGCTCGAGACGATCCGACTGCCGATAGGGACCGCAGGCGCCACCCACGTCCACCCCTTCGTCCCAATCCAGCCCCAGCCAGCGCAAATCTTCTACCAGACGGGTCTCGTATTGTGCCTCCGAGCGCTCCGCGTCCGTGTCCTCGATGCGGAGGACGTACGCGCCGTCGTGTTTGCGAGCAAACAGCCAGTTGAACAGCGCGGTGCGGGCGTTGCCCACGTGCAGGTACCCCGTCGGACTGGGCGCAAATCGGACTCGAACTTTCTCCATGGGTGTCACAGGGACTTTTCCAGAAGGGCCGCCGCCTGGGCAACGATCCCGTCGGCGGCGCGGCCTTCGCCCGATTTGACCTTCACGTTGACGGCTTCCGCCCCCACTCGCAGCACCGCCGCAATCTTCTCTTTCATGGCGGGGAGGTGGGCTGCCAGGCGCGGGCGGTCCGCGATCACCACCGCATCCACGTTCACCACCTGGAAACCGGCCTCCGTTATCAATTCCAACACCCGTTCCAGCAGGAGAGCGCTGGAGATGTCCTTGTATTTCGGGTCCGTATCCGGGAAGTGGCGGCCCAGGTCTCCCAGGGCGGCCGCCCCAAGGAGGGCATCCGCCACGGCGTGCAGGAGCGCGTCCGCGTCCGAATGGCCCTGCAGCCCGCTGGGGAAGGGGATTTCCACGCCGCCCAGCAGGAGCTTTCGACCCGAGGCCCAAGTGTGAAAGTCGTAACCGATTCCGATGCGGATCATGACCTCAGCGGCCCGCGAGGCGACGGAAGATCAGTTCGGCCACCCGCAGGTCCTTCCGAGTCGTGATCTTGAAGTTCCACTCGGAACCGTCCACGAGCGTCACGGGCTGGCCCAGCCTCTCCACCAAGCTGGACTCGTCGGTTCCATAGAAACCGTCGGCCCGGGCCTGCTCCAGGGCGTTTTGCAGCACCTGGAAGCGAAATCCCTGGGGCGTTTGGATGCCGCGGAGCCGGTCGCGGTCCAGGGTGCGATGGGAGGTTCCGGAAACCTCCACGACGGTGTCGGGCAGCGGCAGGGCGGGCACGGCGGCACCGGTGGCCGCGGCCGTCCGGATGACCGAGCGGATCAACCTGCGCTCCACCAGGGGACGGACGCCGTCGTGGACCAGCACCACGTCCACGTCTGATGGCAGGGCCTGAAAACCGTTGAACACGGAATCCTGCCGCTCCCGGCCGCCGCACACCGCGATCAGGCGCGGGTCCCGCAGCAGGCTTCCTGCGACCTTCCGGAAGTAGGGCATGTCCTTTTTCGCGAGGACCACGACGATGGACCGGACATTCCGGAGCGGCAGGAAGCGCTCGAGGGTTCGCACCACCACGGGCCGGCGCCCCAGCGGTAGAAACTGCTTGGGACGGCCCGCATTTCCCATGCGACGGCCTCGGCCAGCCGCAGGGATAATCACCCCCACTTTCACGGCGAAGACTCAGCGTGTGCCGGTGAAACCGGCACTAGTGCATCGTCTGATTAGGTCTTTACATTATTGGCCCCTGGAAGGGCACGGCTTCAGCCGTGCCGAACGCTTGGACGACTAAGAATAGGCTTTAGCCCCTGAGGCCACTCCATCACCTCAGCGGCTAAAGCCATCCGTGTTTGATCTCTACGCGGCACGGCTGAAGCCGTGCCCTTCCAGGCTAATAATCCAAGGAACTTGTCGGACGCTGCACTAGGCGATGGACTTGCGCTCGTCCTGGTGGTAGCCGCGCTTGCCTTCGTCGTCGGCGTCCTCCGTGAAGCGGCCGAAAATCATCTTTCCGGCTGTGGTCTGGAGGACGCTGGTGACCTGGATGTCCACGGTTTTGCCGATCAGTCGCCGCGCGTTGTCCACCACCACCATGGTCCCGTCGTCCAGGTAAGCCACGCCCTGGTTGGGTTCCTTCCCCTCTTTCAGGATGAACACCTTCATGGTCTCGCCCGGGAGCACCACGGGCTTGAGGGCGTTGGCCAGCTCGTTGATGTTGAGCACCTCCACGCCGCGGAGCTGGGCCACCTTGTTCAGGTTGAAGTCGTTGGTGACGATCTTGGCGCCCATCTCCCGGGCCAGATCAATGAGCTTCAGGTCCACTTCCTTTGACTCGTGGGTGTCCCTTTCTACGATCTGGACCTGGGAGCCCAGCTTTTTCTGGACCCGTTGGAGGATGTCCAAACCCCGCCGCCCGCGGTTCCGCTTGATGGAGTCCGGCGAGTCGGCGATCTGTTGCAGTTCGCGAAGCACGAACTGCGGGACGACCAGGGTCCCTTCCAGGAAACCCGTCTCGCAAATGTCGGCCACCCGGCCGTCGATGATGACGCTGGTATCGAGAATCTTATAGATGCGCTTCTGGGTTTTCTCGGCGAAGACGCCGCCCAGGAAGGTCAAATCCAGGAACTCGCCCTTGGAGGCCCCCACCAGCAGCCCCAGATAAGCCAGCAACAGCAGAAGTGCCGTTTGGAGGAAGTTCTCCGTTCCCTCCGAGACGTTTAGCCGGGCGATGATCAGGCTGAGCAGGCTGGCGCCCAGAATTCCCAAAGCCAGGCCGATGAGGGCACCCGCGATGGTCTTCAGAGTCACGCTTCGCAGCTGGATTTCGCCGGCGGCAATCCCCAGCCCCAGGAGCGCGCAGAGCAGCGCGCCATAACCCGGAGCCAGGCCAAAGGGATGAAAGAAGTAACCCATGACCGAGAGAGCGACCACAAAGATAACGCGAACCATCCATGCAAACATGGGCCTCACCTCCTTGTGGCGGACCGCGATCGATCGAATCTTATGAACATAGGATCATGCCCTTCCGCTTCGGCACCCTAAAGTGATGATACGGCAACCGGCGCGGATTCGCAATTTAAACTTGACACCCGATGCTCCTCTCCGTTGCCTGCGGCAGCAATCTAGATGAACAGGTGCTGCAACGATTCGGCCACGTGGCGCAGGCCAATGACCTCGATACCGGTCACCGGGCTCTGGAGGGGCAGGTTGCTGGCTGGCAGCAGGCAACGCTGAAACCCCATGTGGGCCGCTTCGCGAACCCGGAGATGGGCCTGGGCCACCGCACGCACTTCGCCGGAGAGGCCCACTTCGCCGAACACGGCGGTGTAGGGGTGGAGGGGCTTGTTGTGGAGCGACGAGGCGATGGCGGCCACGATGCCCAGGTCCGCTGCCGGTTCTTCCACGGTAATCCCTCCGGCCACATTGAGGAAGACGTCGTTTCCTACCAGGTGATACCCCAATCGTTTCTCCAGCATGGCCATGAGCAAGGAGACGCGGTTGGGGTCCACGCCGGTGGCCATGCGCTTGGCGGTGGCATAGGGGGTGGCGCCGACCAGCGCCTGCAGCTCCACCAGGATCGGGCGCGAACCCTCCAGGCAGCACAGCACCACGGAGCCGGCGGATCCCACGGGACGCTCGGCCAGGAAAAGTCTCGAGGGATTCTCGACGCCCTGCAGCCCGGCCTCGGTCATTTCGAAGACGCCCACTTCGTTGGCGGCCCCGAACCGGTTTTTGACCGCCCGCACCACCCGGTGATTGTGATGGCGTTCGCCTTCGAAATACAGGACGGCGTCCACGATGTGCTCGAGGGCCTTGGGCCCGGCGATGGCTCCTTCCTTGGTGATGTGTCCGATGAGAAACACGGGAACCGTGTGACCCTTCGCGAACAGGAGGAACTGGGCCGCCACCTCCCGCACCTGGCTGATGGTGCCCGGGGCGGAATCCAACTTCAGGGAATAGATCGTCTGCACCGAATCCACAATCACCGCATCGGGAAGCAAGTTCGCGCACTCCTCGAAAATGCGCTCCAGGCAGGTCTCGGAGAGCAGGTACAGGCGCTGCGCCTGGATCCCCAGGCGCTCGCCCCGCATCTTGATCTGCCGGTCTGATTCTTCGCCGGAAATGTACAGGACCTTCTTGCCAGCCTGGCTCAGCTGTTCTGCGATCTGAAGCAACAGGGTCGATTTCCCGATTCCCGGCTCTCCGCCCAGCAGGACCAAGGACCCGGGGACCACGCCGCCTCCCAGCACTCGGTCGAACTCGGCGTTCGCCGTCGGATGGCGCACGAAGTCGTCGAATGGGATTTCGCGGTAGAGCTTCGGATGAGTCAGGGGCAGGCGCAGGTCGGCGGCGGCTCTGGTCTCCGACGGAGCCCGCTCCTCGGCCAGGCTGTTCCAGGCGCCGCATCCCGGGCAGCGCCCCAGCCACTTGGGGCTCAGGTGCCCGCATTCCTGACAGGCGTAATGCGTCTTGTCTTTCATGGACCGACCCGTGCCACAGGGGCAAAAAGCGATAAAATCATCCGTTTCTCGAGTAGAATGTCACGAATCTTTCACGAAAGCGGTGGAATTTCAATGCGAATCTCGCGAAGCGTCTTCCTGGCTCCCGCCCTTGTCGTGGCCTCGCTGGCGTATTCCGTCCAGCCGCAAAGGCCCGACCCGGCGTCGCTGTTGCGCGCGGCCGATGAGGTGCTGCGACAGGTGGGGGGACTCCGGGCGCTGAACCCGAAAGGGCCGGTCAAAAAGGGCGTCCGGAGCCGCGAGGAAATCCGCGGCTACCTCATCGAACGCATCCAGAAGGAGAATCCGCCGGACGAGTTACGGATCGAGCAAAGGGTGCTTGCGGCCCTGGGCTTGTTGCCGGAAGGCTTCGACCTGCACCAGACCCTGGTGGATCTTCTCACGGAGCAGGTCATCGGCTACTACGACCCGGTCGTGAAGACCTTCTTCATCGCCGACTGGGCACCTCCTTCGCTGGTGCGTCCGGTGATGGCTCACGAGCTGGTCCACGCCCTTCAGGACCAGCACTTCAACGTATCGCCCTTCCTGGAGAAAGTGCCCGGCAATGATGACGCTACCCTGGCGCGGGGGGCGTTGCTGGAGGGCGACGGCATGATGGTCATGCTGGACTATGTGATGCAGCCCACGGGTGCCACCACCGACCAGATGCCGGACCTCCTGCCTTTGCTGCAACAGCAGGCATCCCAGATGAAGCAGTTCAGAGCATTCGCCGAATCGCCGCGGCTGCTGCAGGAGATCCTCATGTTCCCCTATGTGCACGGGGTGGGTTTCATCCAGGCAGCCCGGAAGAAAGGAGGGTGGGCGGCGGTCAACAAGGTCTACGGCGACCTTCCCCGCTCCAGCGAGCAGGTGATCCATCCGGAAAAATATCTCGGGGTGCGGGACGATCCCGAGACCGTGAACCTGCCGGATCTTTCTGCGGGCCCGCTGGCGGGATGGAGAAAGGTCTATCAAAATGTCCTGGGCGAGTTCGTGCTGGCGCAGTGGTTCCAGCAGTTCGGGGACCCCGAGGAGGCTTCGGCCGCGGCGGCAGGATGGGACGGGGATCAGATCCAGGCCTACGAGGGCACGGAGGGCAAGCTGGCCCTGGTCCTCCTGAGCGCCTGGGATTCGGACCGGGACGCGCAGGAATTTTGCGACGGTTACGCCTCGCTGGTGAGAGCTCGCTACAAGACGGGACCTCCAAAGACAGAGCGGCGGAACATCACGGAATATTCAAGCACCTGGGACGTCGCCCAGGAGAAGATCCTGCTGCAGCGCCGGGGCCGCCGCGTCCTGGTTGCCGAGCGGATCCCCGGAACATCCGTGGCTGCGTTGTCCGCCTCCCGCTGGTGAACGCTCCGCCCGCCGGTCATTCAGACGTACAATCGTGGCACCCGAGGGTGAATGTTGCAGAGCACCTCGTAAGGGATCGTGTTCCGGATCGCGGCATGGTCCCAGGCGGTGATGCGGAAATCGCCGCTGGTGCCCAGGAGAATCACTTCGTCTCCGGCCCGCGCGTCGGGGAAATCGGTCAGATCCACCAGAGCCATGTCCATGCTGATGGTGCCCACCAGGGGCGCCTGCCGGCCCCGGATGAGGACCTGGCCCTGGTTGGAGAGCGCCCGCGAGAGCCCGTCATGATAGCCCACGGGCAGGGTGGCGATGCGGCTGTGGCGGGCGGTGATGGAGGTTCCTCCGTATCCCAGGGGCACACCTGCCGGAACCTCCTTCAGGAGAGCGACCCGGGTCTTCCACTGCAGGATCGGTTCCACGTGCAGCGGATCGCCGGCGCAGTTCTGGGGATAGTACCCGTACAGCAACAGCCCAGGCCGGACCATGTAGAACCAGGAAGCGGGAAAACGAAGGATGGCGGCGCTGTTGGCGGCGTGCTTGATGTCAAAACGCAGGCCTCGCTCCTCCAGCGTCCGCATCACCTCGGTGAAGCGCACGAGCTGCTGGTGGGTGAGCTCCTCCCGGCTGTCGTCGGCGCAGGAAAAATGCGTCATCAACCCTTCCCATCGCAGCGATGGCAACTGGCGGGCCTTTTCCATGAAGGGAACGATGTCTCGAGGCGAAACGCCCAGCCTTCCCATCCCCGTGTCCACTTCCAGGTGGACCGCGAGCTGAGTTCCGGCCGCCTCCGCGGCGGCCGCGAGCCTCTGGAGGGAATTCATGTCGCTCGCCACCGGCGTGAGCTGATGGCGAAGGAACAGGGATTCCTGGCCGGGCCAGCAACCGCCGAAGACCAGGATCGGAATGGAAATGCCCGCTTCCCGAAGCTGTACCCCTTCTTCCGCCAGAGCCACGCCGAGCTGGTCGGTCCCAGCTTCCACCAGGGTTCTGGCGACGAGCACGGAGCCATGGCCGTACGCGTCCGCCTTGACCACGGAAAGGATCCGGGTGTCGGGGGAAAGATAATGGCGCAGCGCACGAAAATTTTGGGACAGTCGCGTCAAGCTGACTTCGACCCACGTGGGACGCCGCCCCTCCGATGCATTCTGCTGGAACATACCTTGCTAAACGTGAAACTTTGAAACCTGAAACCTGAAACAAAAGCTCTTAATTTCAGGTTTCGAGTTTCGGAGTTTCGGGTTTCCGACAGCTACTCGTCGCCCTTCCAGAGGTTTTCGAATTTGGTGAAGGGTTTCAGGAAGGCGAGCTCGAAGGAATCCGTGGGGCCATTGCGCTGCTTGCCCAGGATGATCTGGGCCTTGCCCTGGTTTTCCTCCGTCCGCTTGTACTCCTCTTCACGAAAGATGAACATCACGACGTCGGCGTCCTGCTCGATGCTTCCGCTCTCCCTCAAGTCGGAGAGCTGCGGACGATGGTCGCCCCGGCGGTGCTCCGGGGCCCGGCTCAGTTGGGAGAGGGCCACCACGGGAATCTCCAATTCCTTGGCCAGCCCCTTCAGGGCACGGGAGATGGCGGAGATTTCCTGGGTTCGGTTTTCCCCCTTGGCGGAGATCAGTTGGAGGTAATCAACGATGAGCAGGTCCAGGCGGTGCTCGGTTTTCAGCCGGCGGGCCTTGGAGCGAAGTTCCACAATGGAAAGAGTCGCCGAGTCGTCGATGAAGATCCGTGCTTTGGAAAGCTGGTCCAGGGCGGTCGCCAGACGCGCCCAGTCTTCGTGACCCAGGTGGCCGGTGCGCATCTTGTGGGCGTCCACCCGTGCCAGGGAGCACAGAAGGCGCATGACGATCTGAGGCGCCGACATCTCCAGGCTGAGGATGCCCACGACTTTTTCCTGGACAATGGCGGCATGCTGGGCAACGTTCAGGCAAAAGCTCGTCTTGCCCATCGCGGGGCGCGCCGCCACGATGATCAGGTCCGATCGCTGGAGACCGGAGGTGAGGGTGTCCAGGTCGGTAAAGCCGGTGGCGATCCCGGTGGTCTTGAGCTTTTGTTCGGAGAGATCCTGGAGGTACTTATAGGTTTCCTTCGCTAACGGCTGCAACGCCACGAAACCCTTGCGGACCTTTTCCTGGGCGATTTGAAAGATCTGCTGCTCCGCTGCCTCCAGGATGTCCAGGGCTTCCTCCTGGTCCTCGAAGCATCGGTTCATCAACTGATTGGAAAGGTAAATCAGCTTCCGAAGGATGGACCGTTCTTTCACCATCCGGGTATAGGCGTCGATGTTGTCGACGACCGGAACACCATCGATGAGGGAGGCCAGGTACGCGACGCCGCCCGAGGCCTCCAACAATTCCTTCCGCTGCAGTTCGTCCTTGAGGGTGAGCAGATCGATCGGTCGGGTCTTCTCCGACAGCTCGCCCATGGCGGTGAAGATGACCTGATGGCGGTCCATGTAGAAATCGTCCCGGCTCAGAACCTCGGCGGCGTGATTGAACAGATGGTTCTTCTGCAGGACCGCTCCCAGGATGGAGCGCTCGGCCTCATCGCTGTGGGGCAGGACTTTGTCCAGGGTGGAATCGATGGTCGTCATGGACGGAGCGAACCCCATCATAGCCAGGGGGAGGGAGGATGGCAAGAGCGAGATGCGCGAGCTTACGCCCTCTGGGATGCGAGGGGCCGGAGGATGACACCCGCCTCTTGCCTCATTCTTCCTTCACCACGTCCAGTGGCACTTCCACGGTGACTTCCCTGTGCAGGCGGATCGGGACCCGGTAGGAGCCCAGGGTACGGATGGGATCTTCCAGCTGGATCTTTCTCTTGTCGATCTCGAAGCCCTTTCCCGACAGGGCCTCGGCAATGTCCATGGCGGTGACCGAGCCGTACAGCGCGTCCTGCTCGCCGGTCTTCCGGGCGATCGTCAGGGTGACGGGTTGGAGCTGACGGCCCAGAACCTCTGCGTCGTCCTTCTCTTTCGCTTCGTGCTTGACCTCCGACTTTCGCCTCTGCTCGAAGCCTCGGATGTTGGCCTCCGTCGCGAGAGCTGCCAGCCGTTTCGGGATCAGGTAGTTGCGGCCGTAACCGTCGGCCACCTGGAGCACGTCGCCCCTGTGGCCGAGATTGTCCACGTCCTGGGTCAGAATAATTTTCATGGGTGTGGGAATCCTTATTCGGCCACGAACGGCAGCAGCGCCAGATGCCGGGCGCGCTTGATGGCCAGCGACAGCCGGCGCTGGTGGATGCTGCACACTCCCGAGATGCGACGGGGAAGGATCTTCGCCCTCTCGGGGATGAACTGTTGCAACAGCTTAGCGTCCTTGTAGTCGATGTGGTCGATCTTCTCCACGCAAAACTTGCACGCTTTTCTCCTGCGAACGACGAACCGCCTTGCGCCGCCAGCTCGACTGCTCATCTTTTTCTCCTACTGGTGCCGTTCCAACGAATTTGCCGTAGTGGTGTGCCCCCTGGGTTCGGACCTGTGGCACCCACAGCTTCGGCGGGGCTCGTAGGAAAAAGTTGGAACGGTACCGTGCTACGCTCCGGCGACTTGTGCCGCCCCTTTCTCGGGTTGGGGAGATTCCGCCGGAATACCCTTCTTGTGGGCCCGCTTCCTGGCCCGGTCCTCTTTCATCTTCTCCTGGTGCTTCAGGTCCTCGTCGATTCGCACGGAGAGGAACCGGATGATGAAATCGGTGACCTTGAAGCGGCGTTCCAGCTCCGCGATGGCTGCCCCGTCTCCCTTGAGGGTCAGAACGACATAGTAGGCTTCGCCGAACTTCTTGATCCTGTAAGCCAGCTTTCGCTTGCCCCAATCGCTGATGTTCACCACCTGGCCGTTTTTGGCCTCCGCGACTCCCTTCATCTGCTGGGTGTAGTTTTCCACCTCTTCCTTGGAAAGGGTGGGTGCCGCGATGAAAGTGACTTCGTACGTTCGCACCATGTTTCTCCTCAGATGCTACAGGGAAACTATTCATGCTACTTCAGCAGGGGCGCGATGACAAGGGAAACAATGGACATGAGCTTGATCAAAATGTTCATGGACGGGCCCGAGGTGTCCTTAAAGGGGTCCCCTACCGTATCCCCCACCACGGCCGCCTTGTGGGCGTCCGACCCCTTGCCGCCCAGGTGCCCTGCCTCGATGTATTTCTTCGCGTTGTCCCACGCGCCCCCCGCGTTGGCCATGAATAGTGCCAGCAAGACCCCCGTCAGGGTCGCCCCCGCCAGCATGCCGCCCAACCCGGCCGCTCCCAGGCCCCATCCGATCACTACGGGGGCCACCACGGCGCTCAGGCCGGGCACGATCATCTCCTTCAGGGCCGCCCGCGTGGAGATATCGACACAGCGGGCGGTGTCGGGCTTGGCGGTGCCTTCCATGAGGCCCTTGATCTCGCGGAACTGCCGGCGTACTTCCTCCACCATCCGGAACGCAGCCTTGCCCACCGACGACATCGTGAGGTCGGCGATAAAGAAGGGCAGCGCGCCGCCGATGAAAAGGCCCACCACCACTTTGGCGTCAATCAGATCCAGAGTGGAAAGCCCCACGGCCCTCGTGTAGGCGGAGAACAGCGCCAGGGCTGTCAGCGCCGCAGAGCCTATGGCGAAGCCCTTGCCGATGGCGGCGGTGGTATTTCCCAGTGAGTCCAGGCTGTCGGTGATCTTCCGAGTCTCCGGTCCCAGGCGGGCCATTTCGGTGATCCCGCCGGCATTGTCGGCGATGGGTCCGTAAGCATCCACCGTCATGGTGATTCCCACGGTCGCCAGCATGCCCACCGCCGCAACGCCGATCCCATAGAGCCCCGCGAAGTGGTGCGAGATCAAGATCGCCACTGCGATCGTCACCACCGGCAGCACGGTGGACTGCATCCCCACCGCCAGCCCCTGGATGATGTCGGTGGCGGGACCGGTCTTGCACGCGTTCGCAATCCGGAGAACCGGGGGTCCCGAAGTATAGAATTCCGTCAGCAGACCGATCACCACCCCTGCCAAGGTCCCCAGGAGGACGGCCCAGAAAACTCCCGTGCCGATCTCCAGGGCCTGAGTGATGAAGTACACGCCCGCCAGCAGGAGCACAGCGCTGACGTAAGTGGAGTTTCGGAGGGCCGCCGCCGGGCCAATGTTCTGCAGTACTCTCATGGAGAGGACCCCCACCACCGACGAGACCAACCCCAACATCACTGTCAGGATGGGAAAGGCCATATAACTCCAGCGCGTGGTGTCGTCTATCCCCAGGGCGGTAGCGCCGGAGGCGGAGGCGGTGGCGGCGATGGCGATGGTGGCTACGACAGACCCGACGTACGATTCGAAGATGTCGGCTCCCATCCCGGCTACGTCACCCACGTTGTCCCCTACGTTATCGGCGATGGTGGCCGGGTTACGGGGATCGTCCTCGGGGATCCCCGCCTCCACCTTTCCCACCAGGTCCGCGCCCACATCCGCGCTTTTCGTGTAGATGCCCCCGCCCACCCGTGCGAACAGGGCGATGGAGCTGGCGCCCATGGCATAACCGTTGATGTCGGTCGGATCGATCATCCCCCTTCGCGCCAGGAGATAAGCCACGGCCACCCCTATCAGCCCCAAGCTGGCCACCGACAGCCCCATGACCGCCCCACCTGAGAACGCCACACCCAGGGCTCTCCCGATGCCGAATTGTTTGGCCGCGTTGGCGGTTCGGACGTTCGCCCGGGTCGCAGCCTGCATGCCCAGGAACCCAGCCAGCATGGAGCTGACCGCGCCGGCGGAAAAGGCCACCGCCGTCCAGGGAGAGATGAAACTCCAGAGCAGAAGGAACACGATGGCGATGAAGAATACCAGGATGGAATACTCGCGTCTGAGGAAAACCATCGCGCCGCGATGGATGGTGTCGGACAGCTCCTGCATGGCCGCTGTGCCCGCCGGCTGCCTGATGATGGAGTAGTAAAGGTAGCCGGCGAACATCAATCCGAAAACGCCCACCCAGGGCGCGTAGGTGGTATAGCTTTCCATTCGTTTGCTCCTTGGCCGGATGATCGTGATGGTCGTGAGGGAGGCCTTTCCGCGGATGCTGGCGCAAGCCGGCCTCTATGCTCGAGGGCCCCTCCCTCACGTGGTGGCGTTGAAGAGAGACATGGCCTTGGCCGCGCCCTCCCGGAGCAGCACCTCCAGAGCCTGAATGGCCCGGTGGATCATGGCCTCCAGCTCCAGCATGCGTTGCCGCGGAAACTTCGCCAGAACATAGGCCACGGGGTCCGAAATCTGCTCGTCTTCCCGGATTCCCAGGCGGATCCGGGTCAGCTCCTGCGATCCCAGGTGCTGGATGATGGACTCGATGCCCCGGTGGCCCGCCGAGCCGCCCCGCTCCCGGATGCGGATCCGACCGAAAGGGAGATCCAGGTCATCGTAGATGATGATCAGGTCCTTCGGACCCAGGCCGTGCCGCAAAGACAAATCCGCTGCGGCCCTCCCGCTGAGGTTCATGTAGGTCTGGGGCTTGGCGAGAAGGACCCGCTGGCCGAACAGCGTGGTTGCCAGCGTCAGGGAAGAACCTTCCCAGGATTTGAATTTCAGGGCCAAATCCTGGGCCAGGGCGTCCAGGACCAGAAACCCGGCGTTGTGCCGGGTGAAGACGTATTCCGGTCCCGGGTTGCCCAAACCTAAGATCAGCTTCACAAAGGACTCTGGCGGGTGCCCCTTCCGCGTTGCATCCGGGTAGCCTTACCCCAATCCGTCGGCGACACCAGGCCCCCCGGGAGATTCCGGAGATCCTACTCCTCCTCTTCCTCCTCTTTCGCCTTGGCGGCCTCCCCTTCCTCGACCGGCTTACCTTTCTTGATGACTTCCGGTTCTGCGACCTCAGCGACGGGCACTTCGGCCGGGGCAGCGACCTCCTCGGCCCTGGGCGGGACGACGGTCAGTATCACCGTGTCCGGATCTTCCAGCAGCTTGAGGTTCTTGTCGAGGTTCAGGTTGGACACCCGCAGGGAGTCAGCGATCTCCAACTCTGAGACGTCCACCTTGATGTGGTCCGGGATGTCCTTGGGCAAGCATTCCAGCTCGATCTCCCGGGTCACCAGATCCAGGATACCGCCCTGCAACTTGACTCCCTGGGGAACCCCCACGATCTCGATGGGCACTTTGACCTTGATAGCCACGTCCATGGCGATGGTGACCAGATCGGCGTGCAGCAGGTGCCCCCGGACAGGGTCCAGCTGGAAGTCCTTGATCATCACGTTCGTTTTCTTTTTCCCATCGATGGACAGGGTGAAGATGGTGTTGCGGCCGGTCTCGGAATGAAAGATGGCCAGCAGCTCGTCGGGATCCAGAGTGATGGGTGTCGCCGGCTTGCCTTCCCCGTAGACCACCGCCGGGATCTTTCCCTGACGCCTCAGTTGTCTGGCGAAAGTGGTCCCCGTCTGCTCCCGCTGGGTGGCTTCCACGTAAAATTCTTGCATGAATTCTCTCCTGCGGTACCTTTCTCCATCCGGCAGGGGCTTGGTGCCGCCCGCTGGAAAATCATCTGCATCAAACGAAGAGCTTGCTGACGGAGGTCTCCTCGTGAATGGACTGGATCGCCTCCCCCAGGAGCCAGGCGATGCTCAAGACTTTGAGTTTGGGCGACTGCTTTCCGTTGAGGGGAATGCTATTGGTGACGATCACCTGTTCGAACCCGGCCCCGTTGATCCGATCCAGGGCCGATCCGGACAACACGGCATGGGTGGCGGCAGCGTAAACCTTTCGAGCACCTTGCTTGAGCAAGGCCTCGGCAGCTTGAATCAGAGTTCCTGCCGTATCGATCATGTCGTCGATGATGAGGGCCGTCTTTCCTTCGACTTCGCCGATGACGTGCATCACCTCTGCCACGTTGGCCTGAACGCGACGCTTGTCCATGATGACCAGGCTGGCATCCAGGCGCTTGGCGTAGGCCCTGGCCCTTTCCACGCCCCCCGCGTCGGGGGCCACCACGGTGAGATCGGGCAGGTTCAGTTTGGACACATACTCCAGGATCACAGGGGCGGCGAAAAGATGGTCCACGGGAATGTCGAAGAAGCCTTGAATCTGGCCCGCATGGAGGTCCATGGTCAACAGGCGGGTGGCACCCGCCGCCTGGATCAGGTCAGCCACCAGCCTGGAAGAGATCGGGACCCGTGGCTTGTCCTTTCGATCCTGCCGGGCATATCCGTAGTACGGGATCACCGGCGTGATGCGCCGGGCCGACGACCGTTTGAAGGCGTCGATCATCAGCAGCAGTTCCACGAGGTTCTCGTTCACGGGGTGACACGTGGGCTGAACTATGAACACATCCTGGCCGCGGACGTTTTCCTGAATCTGAAAATAAATCTCACCGTCGCTGAATCGATCTACTTCCGACTCCCCCAGGCTCACGTGCAGGTGGTCACAGATCTCCTGTGCCAGGGGGCGATTGGCGCTTCCCGAAAAGACCTTCAATTGATCCAGCAGGGCCTTTCCCTCCAGAGGTCAAAATGCAGCTTCAGTTCATGGAGCTGGGGCGGGAGGATTCGAACCTCCGAATGCGGGTTCCAAAGACCCGTGCCTTACCGCTTGGCGACGCCCCATCAAGACCATCCGGCGCCTCTCCTGGACGAGGGGCGCAACCTCCTATGATAGTTCAAACCGCCTACCTTGAGGAGCGGTGAAGAGCGAAGCCCGGTACTCCTCCGCTCCCACCGGGTCGGCGACGCAGCAGGCCCAGCCGGGCCGCCTCACGGAATCGACCGCCCGACGAGCTGCCTCAGGGCTCTCGAACCACCCGAAGATCGTTGATCCGCTTCCGGACAGCAGGGCGGCACGAGCCTGCCCGTGCAAGAGCTGTTCTTTGATTTTTTCCAGGAGCGGATAGAGACGAAAGAGGGGAGGTTCGAAATCATTAAACAAGCACTCGGCCACCCCCGACGCGCTCCGGATCGCGTCGCACAAACCCCTAATTTTACTCTCCCCCTCCAGGCTTGTCAATCGCGACTCCACGAGTTGATAAGCGCTTGCCGTGGGAACAGAGAAGCCGGGATGAACCAGGGCGAAGTGCGCCGCCGGCGCGTCCGGAAGGGGTTCCAAGATCTCGCCCCGCCCTCTGCCCAGGGCCGTTCCGCCCACCAGAAAGAAGGGGACATCGGATCCCAAGGCGCCGCCCAAGGAAGCCAGTTCCCGGGGAAGCAGCTTCAGGTTCCACAGCCGGTTCAGGGCCAGCAAGGTGACCGCCGCGTTGCTGGAGCCACCTCCCAGGCCCGCCCCCACGGGGATGCTCTTGCGCACGGAGAAGTGCGCCCCCTGGCGCACGGAACGCTGCTGCTGCAGCAGGTGGGCCGCCCGGAGGATCAGGTTATTGTGATCGGAAGGAAGAGTGGGGTCATTCGAAGCCAGCGAAAGGCCTGAGGGGCGATTCTCCACCTCAATCTCGTCGTACCAACGGATGGTCTGAAAGACAGTGCGAAGCTCGTGAAAGCCGTCCTGACGCCTGCCGAGGATCGACAGCCCCAGGTTGACCTTGGCATAGGAGCGCAGCACAAGCGACTGCATACGATCGCCCATCGATGGACCAATGACGACTGACCAATGACGGGGTTTCGGGGGATTACGGCTTCTTCTTGTCCAGCAGCTTCCGGACGTGGCTGACCTTGTCCCGGATCTTTGCCAGCTCTTCGTCTTCCGCGGCGTAAGCGATCGACTTGAGCCACGCCTCGTGAGCTTCCTTGTACTGACCTCTTTTGAAATACAGTTCCCCGAGATGGTCGTGAATGGTGGGGTCGTCCTTGGCGCGCTGGGCTGCCTTGATCAAGTTTTCCTCGGCCCGATCAAACTCGTTCAGCTTGAAGTAAGCCCAGCCCAGGCTGTCCAGAAAAGCTCCATTGTGGGGTTCCAGGTCCACGGCCTGCTGGATGTGCCGCAGGGCATCCTGCAGGTTGGTTCCCTGCTCGGTCCACATGTAGCCAAGATAGTTCAAGGCGTTGGCATTCTCGGGGCTGCGGCGGATGATCCCTGCAAAGACCTCTTCGGCCTTCCGATAGTTCTTCTGTCGCTCGAAGGCGGCCCCCAGTTGATATTGGAGGGCTTCGTTGTTCGGATTCAGCTCGACTGCCCTGCGCAACACTTTCTCGGCCTCGTCGTACCGCTTGACCTGAAAAAAGAGCTGGCTCCAACCGAGGTAGGCTTCCACATCACCGGGGTGCTGCTTGATCCATTGTTCCAGGAGCTGGATGCCGGGCTTGAGCTGTCCGTTGGCCGCCAGCACCTGGGCGTGGGTGATGAGGATGGCCCGCTCCTGGGGAAACTTCCGGAGGGCTTCCCCGCTCAAAGCCAGGGCTTTTTCGTTTTGCTTGGCCTGGCGGTAGGCGTTGATCAGGTACCAGTACCCGCGGAAGTTGTCCGCGGGGAGCAACTCCCTGGTCTTCTCGAAAGCGCGAATGGCTTCGTGGTGACTTCCCAGCTCCTGGTGGAGGAACCCCATCTGGGTGAGGAGGAGGATGCGGTTGCGCTGGGCCAGGTTGGCATCGGCGAGGTTGTCCAGGCTGTCCAGGAGGGACTGAAACGTGGAGAGGGCTTGTTCGATCTCGCCGATCTCCTGAAGGGTGCGGCCCTTCTCCCAGCCGACGGCCAGATCGTCCGGCTCCAGCTTCAGCGCCCGGTCGAAGCTCTCTATCGCCCGGGCATAATCCCTTTCTGACCGGTAGGCCTTGCCCAGCTCAAACCAGGCCCGGTCATCCCGCGGGTTCTCCTCCACCACTTTCGCCAGAAGATCGATGGCTTCCTTACCGCGTTTCATCTGGCTGTAAGTGGCGGCCAGTTCCCGGGCCACTTCGATATTCCGGGGCGCAGCCTCATGTGCCTTCTGGAATGTGGAAAGGGCCTCGTCCCATCGCTCGGCGCGGCGCTCCATCTCTCCTCGGAACAAGAGGTAGCGCAGGTTGTCCGGTTGGAGCTGCAGAGCCTTCTGGATCTGATCGAGAGCTTTCTCCCAATCTCCGGCATCGCGGAATGCCTGGGCCGCCAGCTCGTAAGCTTCTTCGTTGTCGGGCTGAAGCTGGGTCAGTTGCTGAAAAGCTTGGACGGCCTTGTCCGTCCGGCGGGCGTCCAGGTAGAGCCGTCCTAGGGCGTGAAGGGCGAGAGCATCGGAGGGGTCGATCCGAACCACTTCTTCGTATTCGTGGATGGCTTGCTGGATGAGGTTTTGATTTTCCGAGCTGCGCAACCGGAAATAGATGTTGGCCAGCAGAAAGTGAGCGGACTTGTTATTCGGATCGAGCTCGATGGCCTTCCGAGATTCCTTGATGGCCTCCTGCAGGTTGCCGCTCCGTTCCAGGGCGCCGGCCATCTCGGAGTGCAGTTGGGCACTCTGGGGATCCGACTCGATGGCGAGGCGGAACTCGGAGAGGGACTTGGAAAACTCTCCCTGGGCAGCGTGCAGCTTGGCCAGCGCGAAGTGATAGTACGCATCGGGCTTTCCCCGTGGAACGTCCGCGCCCGGGGAAGTCGAGAGCGCCAGGGAAAATACAACCAATGGCCACATTTTCACGGAAATACCTTTCAGCGCTGAAAATTATGTCACACGGGTCCGGACAAGTCAAAGCGGGAACGGGCTTTCTGTCGTGAGCCGCACGCATTAAGAATCGGTGCACCGGATCCTGCGGCCGTCTCCTCCCAAGTCCTCTAAGAATATCTTCAGCGGATGTTCGGGTAGAAACAGCAGCTTTTCGGCCCACTCGATGATGACGATCGCGTCCTCGGAGAACAGATCCTCCAGGCCGATGCTTTCCAGGTCGCGCAAACCCTCCACGCGATAAAGATCCACGTGAAAAATATTGCAGCGCCCCTGGTATTCATGGATCAAGGTGAAGGTAGGAGAGGTGACGTCGTCGGTGGTCTGGACCTCCAGGCCCAGAGCGAGTCCCTTGGTAAGGGTGGTCTTACCGCTTCCGAGGGGCCCATAGAGCAGCAGAGTGCGCGGCGGTTCCAGCCGGGCCCCGATCCGACGGCCCACCTCCAGGGTTTCTTCTTCGGAGTGGGTTTCGAAGACTTCTTCCATGAGGGGCTTGCGATGCGCTTCTTCCCGCTCGGGCAAGCATCTCCGGGATCATACCGAATCGGGGCTAGCCCACGGGCGAACATAGGCTAGTTCCTGGACCTCGCGGGATTCCCGAGGACTTGCTGAAAAGCGTCGGCCAGGGAATCCAACAGGTCCCCGGCTACCAGCGATTCTTCGCCGCGGCGCGCTGCGGCCAGATCCCCGGCCAGACCGTGCGCGTACACCGCAGCCGAAAGAGCTGCGGCGTACTCTTTCGGGTGGCCTTCCGGTTGGCGTTTCACCAGGAACGACGCGACCACGCCGGTCAGGACATCTCCCACGCCGGCGGTGGCCATTCCCGGATTCCCAGTGGGACAGACGTAGACCTGACCGCCCGGGTCTGCCACCAGGGTCCGGTGCCCCTTCAGGATGACGTAAATGCCCTGTTCCCGAGCCAGAGTGCGGGACAGGGAGACGCGATTTTTCAGGACTTCCGAGGTGGAAAGGTTCATCAGGCGCCCCATTTCACCCGGATGGGGGGTGATGACCAGCGGCAGGCCCTTATGATTCTGAAGCAGCTGCCTTTCTCCGCGAAAACCGTTGAGCCCGTCGGCGTCCAACACGAGCGGAACGGGAGAAAACTTGACCAGTTGTCGCACAAAAGTCACCGTGCTGGGATGCGTGCTGAGTCCCGGTCCCAAGGCCAGGACGTCGGAATCTTCCAACAGCCGCAGGACGCGGTCCAGCGCCGCCTCCGAGATGGTTCCCTCTCCGGTCTCCTCCAATCCTTCGGTCATGAGCTCATAAAACTGGCTGGCGACCACGGGTTGAGACCCTCGGGGCGTCGCGATGGTCACGAGACCTGCCCCGGACCGAAGGGCGCCAAAACCCACCATGGCCGCCGCCCCGGTCTTTCCTCGGGAACCCGCGACTACCAGGATTCGGCCATAGTCCCCCTTGTGGGAGGTGGGGCGCCGAGGAGGAATGGTGCCGCGCACGTCCTCCGGCGTGATCAGGTTCAGAAAATACCGTTCGTCCTGCAAGAGGCTGTCGGGGGATCCGATGGGGCGAATGAAAAGCTTGCCCACCGCCTCCGCCGCATCTCCCAGCAGGTGGCTCACTTTCGGAGCGGTGAAGGTCACGGTGACGTCGGCCACGACGCTGGGATGCTCCCGGCTCTCGGAGTCGCAAAACAGCCCGGAAGGGATGTCGATGGAGACATTTTCTCCCCGAGATTCGTTGAGCCCCTGTATCACTTCCGCGTACAGCCCCTCGACGGGTTTGGTGATCCCGGTGCCCAGGAGGCCGTCAATCTTGATGTCGTATTGGTCCAGCTGTTGGGCCGCCCGGCGCCACTCTTCGGTGGTAGTAACCTCCCGGAGCTGGATCTCCTCGATTTTTTCCAGAATCTTCAGGTTCGTGAGGGCATCCCCCTGGTACTGATCTCGGGCTGCCAGCAGGTACACCTCGGGGGCGATCCCTTTCATGGTCAGCTGCCGGGAGACTACCATCGCGTCGCCCCCGTTGTTGCCCTTGCCGCAGAAGATGCCGATCTTTTTCGTGGGAAGATCCGGGTAGACCTCCTGGAGGACGGAAACGACCTGGATGCCCGCGTTCTCCATCAAGATCAGCCTCGGGATGCCGATTTTCTCGCAAGTGACGTGGTCGATCTCATTCACCTCCGAGGCCTTCAGGATCTTGATCATGGCCCCAGATTTGCACAGTTTGCCAGGTGTGTCAAACGAAGGGGGGTGGCCGGGCCCCGACCCTCCCGACCCTAAAGTTTTTGCGCTCGGCCTAACGGACGGCGGATGGTAATCCGCAGGCCGATAGGGCGGCCCGAAGCGCGTCGGCTGGATCGCGCGATGTTAGGCACCGTGTTCGGACCTGAGCTCCCATTCCCAAACCTCACCGTCCTCCGGGTGAACAACGCTACCCCTTAGCGCGAAGCCCAGTTTCTCGAGGATTCGGGTCGATGCGTTTCGTTCGGGTAGTGTCTGCGCTGTGACCGTGATGCCAGGTTCGGCCGCTTTGGCCAAGGCCAGGAGTTCGCGCGCCATCGAAGTCGCGATTCCGCAACCTTCGAATTCAGCGAAGGTGAAATACGCGATCTCTACTTCCCCCGAGGCAGGCGGCGCCTTGAAGCCACAACTCCCAACGACGCACTCGCCAGTCAGCGCAAGGTACACCAGCCAAGGCGAAACGAACCCGACCCTTTCGTACAGCAAGGCCGTCGCCGCGCACACTTCCTTCACAAGTTCGTTCAGCTGCAAGCTGGATTCGCTTGGTGCGCCCGAACGACCGATTGGCAGAAGCCGTAGTTGCTGCATTGTCGTCGTGTGCCTAACAATGAGTGATTGCGAACCCCAGCTTCCGCACACTGCAGCCGTCGTAGTCTATTGCCGCCCGCCACGGGCGGCAACGCGTCGATATGTGCCATGCCCGTCATATGATACTACGATTTGGTCTGGCGCAAGGGCCGCCAGGAACGCCGCCCCGGGCGCAGTCTAAGGCCTACAGCACCGCCGTCGCTTGTTTCTGCGTGGACGCGCTGACGTGTGCACCCACAGCCAGGCGTGACAGGAACTGCGCCACCTCCGGAGCGCCCCTGGTCGCCGGATGGCGCTTGCCGTGAAACAGGATGAACCGGCGGGTCCACCCCACACAGGCCTCCTCGGTGCGGCGACTGTAGTGGCGGACACGAAGAGCGTGGCGTACTTGATCCAGGAGCTTGGGTTTCCGCTCAGCCTCGCCCTCTTCGTGGGCCGTCAGTGCATCGGTATCGAGTGGCATCTTCTTCCACACGTGAGGGTGAACGCCGTGCTCCATCGGGCATATCCAGTGACACCCCCTATGGCTGAGGCCCCGGATAGTCCCTCAGTCATTGTCTGATCGGCCGGGGACCGATGGCGTGGGGGAAGTCACGCGGGCTAACGGCACGATCCTCGCCTCGTAGATGAGTCGCTCCAGGAGACGGGCGAGGTTCCCTCGATGCCCTTCTACGATTTCTTCAGGCTTGGATCTGGTCCGCCCGCGGGTAAAAGCCGGTGTGGTCGGAGGTAAACCGGCGGGAACAGATGTAATCCAGGGGTGATCCTGGGCTCCTTGCGGATCGCCTCTTCGATCTGGTCCCATGAGGTAATCGACCGCCTTGTCGCCCAACCCGCGGGCTGGGGGCGGGGCAAAGGTAGGATCGCCGGGCCACTACGGTCTAACTACCGGAGAATGTCCCAAAAACGGCTGGGGCCGGGCTGACACGCCGGAAGGATCCATCCTGCAAGGATGCCTTTCAGGGCCAGAGGCCGAACGGGATGTCTTCCCTTCTGCCAGTATTCTCCCACTGGCTTGACACGGGAGGACCGGGGCACTAAAATAACTTTAGTTGGAAGAATTTTTGAAACTTCTCTATCTGGCGAAATTCTTCAAGATGGTAACCTCAAGGGGTGAACCCATGACTCGATCCAAAGGGGTCCTGCAGATCGTTTTGGTCTTTCTGATGGTGGCGGGCGCGATTCCGGGGGCAGGGTGGGCCTCCAGGCGCCATGCCGATGTGGACAAGATTGGTCAGCGGGACATTAATGGTCGGGTCGCGTGGTTTTTCCCAAATTTCGTCTCCCTGGACAAGGAGATTGAGATTGGGGCCCAGGTCGCTGGCCAGTTCGAACAGACGGCCAAGCTCATTGACGATCCCGTGGTCAATGAGTACGTGGACCGGCTGGCGCAGAATGTGGTCCGCCATTCCGACTCCAAGGTCCCGTTCCACGTCAAGGTGGTAGACACGGATGAACCCAATGCCTTCGCCCTTCCCGGGGGTTACTTCTTCGTCAACAAGGGACTGATCCTGGCGGCGGAGGACGAAAGCCAGCTGGTGGGCGTCATGGCCCACGAAATCGCCCACGTGGCCGCTCGACACGCCACCGAGCGAATGACCAAAGCCCAGCTCCTTCAGTTCGCTGCCCTCCCTTCCATTTTCATCGGCGGTTATGGTGGTTACGCGATTCAGAACGCCCTGGGACTGGGAATCAACCTGGGTATCCTGGGCGTCACCAGGGAATCGGAGGAAGAGGCGGACCAGTTGGGAGTGCAATACACCTGGAACTCGGGGTACGACCCTGCCGCGTTCGTGTCGTTTTTCGAGAAGCTCTCGGCACAGGAGAAAAACAAACCGGGTACCTTCGCTGGCTTTTTCCGGACCCACCCCACGTTCGACGACCGAATCACCAAGGCCAGCGAAGAGATGCGGTATCTTCCTGCCCGGGAGGAATACGTTCTGACCACGTCCGAGTTTGATCGGGTCAAACAGCGGATCACTGAGCTGGACACCGCCGCCAAGTCCGCCGGCAACCTGGGAGCGGCTCCGGCCAAGACCAAGCCCACGCTGAAGCGGCGAACGGGTGCCGACGATCAGGAGGATAAGTCCAAGCGAGAGAAGCCCACGTTGAAACGGCCCACCGATCAGCAGCCCCAGCAGCCTTGATATTAAGCTTTCACCGTCAGCAATCAGCTGAAACTGAATGATGGCGGCTGAACGCTGAGGCCGCATTCCCATCGGTCGGTTCAGACGACTGCCCGCAAGTCTGCCCCCATCCGCTTTTTCGAAACAATCCTCGGCGCGGCTGCGTATGATACTCTGCGGTCCGGGGGATCTTGCGACGCCGCCCCGGGACGTTCACGATCTTTAAATTCTCAGGAGCGATACAATGAACAGAGCATTCTTGCTGGCCGGTGCGATGGTGTTTTTCCCCGGCTCGTTGTCCGCCCAGACCTCCTCCCAGATGGGCCCTTACGACACGTTCGTGCAGCGAGCCGAAAAGAGCGGTAAGGCGTTCAAGGTCACCATGGATCAGGTGATCAAGATGGCCCTGGAAAACAACCTGGAAATTCGCATCGAAGACTATAACGAAGAGCTCTTCCAGCACCGGGTCCGCGGCTCGTACGGCTTCTACGATCCTGTGGTAGGGGGCGGGCTCGGGTACAACCGGAACAACATCCCCTCGGGCAACATCCTTAACGCCGGTGCGGGGCTGAATCTCTTCTTCCGCGAGGGCTACTCGTGGGACTGGTTCTTTCGCCAGAACCTGCCCCAAGGGGGCGACGTCAACACCGCCTTGACCACGACCCGGGACGCCACCAACAGCCTGTTCGCTTCCGTAAACCCCAGCTACAACGCCAACCTGCTGATGACCGTCACTCAACCTCTGCTGAGGGATTTCGGAATGAACGCGGTCAAACGCCAGATCCGGATCGTGCAAAAGGACCGAGAGATCAGCGACGCCCAGTTTGCCCAGCGGGTCAGCGATATCATCGCTCAGGTGCAGCGCCTGTACTGGGATCTGACGCTGGCTATTCGGGACCAGGAGATCCGCAAACAGTCCATGGAACTGGCGCGCATTCAACTGGAAAACAACAAGAAACGGGTGGAGATCGGGACGCTGGCCCCCCTGGACATCACCAAGGCCCGGGCGGAGGTGGCGCGGCGTGAGGAGGAGGTGATCGCCGCGGAGGCCAGGATTCAGACCGCGGAAAACCTGTTGAAGGGCATGCTCTCGGAGGACCCTCAATCCCCTCTCTGGGGACTTTTCCTGATCCCCATCGAAGATCCCAAGTTCCGGGACCTTCCGCTGGAGCTGAACAAGGCGATCAGCACGGCTTTTGAGAACCGGCCGGAGCTGGAGCAGTTGCGTTTGGAGATGGAGAAGAACGGCATCCAGACCCAATACCAGCAAAACCAGGGACGATGGAGACTGGATCTCTCGGGCCAGTTTGGAACCCGTGGCTTGGCGGGATTCAGCCATTCCCGGGTATTCGTCGATCCCACCGGCAACCGGGTCGTGGTGCCGGAGTTGTCCAGGGGTGCGGGCGACGCCTACAGCCAGGTGTTCACAGGGGACTTCCGGAACTACCAGGCCGGGGTCCGGTTGGAGATTCCCCTGCGAAACCGGAGCCACGATGCCGAGCTGGGACAGCTGAAAGTGACTGAGCGGCGGCTCCTGGCCCAGAGGAAAAACCTGGAACAACAAATCATGGTGGAGGTGCGCAACGCCATTCAGAACATCGAGATCGCCAAGAAGCGCCTGGATTCTGCCCGACTGGCCCGGGAGCTCTCACAGGAACAGCTGGACGGCGAGACCAAGCGCTTTCACGCGGGCCTCTCCACCAACTTCGAGGTCCTGCAATACCAGCGCGATCTGTCTCTGGCCCAGTTGTCGGAGACCCAGACCCTCATCGATTATCAGAAAGCCATCAGCGACCTGCAAAAGGCCATGTTTACCATCGTGGATGAGAACGCTATACACATTGCCCGGGAGTGAGGCATGAGGATCGAGAATCGAGGATTGAGGATTGCAATTCTCGATCCTCGATTCTCAGCGGGTGAGGCGCCGCATTCGCGCTGCCGGGGCCAGGAAATATGCTAGAGTAAGCAGCCTGATGGAAGGCATATCACCGCTGCTGGCTGCCGTCTTCGTCACCGGGTTGGTCTTCGGCAGCTTCCTCAACGTTTGCGTCCACCGAATACCCAGGGAGGAGTCGGTCGTGACTCCTCCTTCCCGCTGTCCCCGCTGCCGGGGGCCCATCCGCCCTTACGACAACATTCCTCTACTCAGCTTTGTCCTGCTGCGCGGGAAGTGCCGCCTTTGCGCCGCTCCCATTTCGTGGACCTACCCGCTGGTGGAGCTGGTGACCGGCTGTGTCTTCATCATTGCCTACCTGCGGAATGGGTGGTCCGCGTCGTTCCTGATCGACCTGCTGTTCTCTTGCATGATCATCGTCTTGGTCTGGGTGGACTATCAACACAAGATCCTGCCCGACAAGGTCACTTTGCCGGGCATTGTGCTGGGCGCGGCCCTGGCACCTCTGCGCCCCCCTCATTTTTGGGCGTGGGGCGACGTCCCACTGTCGGAGAACGGGTTTGGGCTGAATCTCACCACGCAGTCCTTGACCCAGCCCTTGTGGGGTGCACTGGTGGGAGGCGGTGCCCTGTGGTTGGTGGGGACGGCGTACCTGAAGCTGCGTCAGATCGAGGGCCTGGGCTTCGGCGACGTGAAGATGATGACCATGGTGGGGGCCTTCCTGGGATGGAAGCTGACCGTCCTCACCATCTTTCTGGGTTCCGCGGGAGGCGCGGTCCTGGGCACTTTCCTGATCCTGTTCAAGGGCAGGGACCTGAAACACCAGCTTCCCTTCGGCAGCTTCCTGGGTGTGGCGGCGCTGGCATCGCTTTGGGCGGGACGAGACCTGCTGCGCTGGTACTGGGGCGTTAGTTCCGATCCTTGATGGCCTGAGGGGCCCGGGAGCCCTCCGTCGGATCCTGGTCCCTCAAGGAATGAAGGTTCGCTTCCTCGTGCCGGGAGCGTCGTGAAGAACCTGAGATACGAGACCCAGATTCGAGTCTTTTTCCTCCTCTTCGTTCTCGTCCTGATCCTGATCAATTTCCACAGCATCCATTTGTATTACCGGAGCCGCAATGCCGTGCGGGAGATGGAGCTGGCAGCCGTCCGGCACCTGACCACGGCGTTTTCCAAGGAACTGGAACCCCAGTTGCGGGTCTCCGACCTTCGGGATCCCGGGCTCGCTGCGAACTTTCAACTGATTGCCGAGCGCTATCCGGTCCGGGAAGCCTTTTTGTACGACGACCAGGGCCGTCTGGTCAGAACCGTTGCCCTGACGGACGCCGCAAGCCTGGGCGCGGTTCCGCTGGATCGGGCCTGGACGGCCAGGCTGAAGTTCAATCCCAGCGTTGCCGAATATCGTTCGTCCACGGCCGGCGCCGACCTGTTCCTCTCCGGGTTTGCGTTGCGAGACTCTTTTGGCGAGGCCACGGGATACGCGGTGCTGGTGGTGGAACAGCCGCGGTACTGGGAAGGCGAGCAACGGGCACGCCTGCTGCTGACCTTCCAGCTTTTGGCGTTGGTCGTCGTGGTTCTGGCGATCGTGGCTTTTAGCCGCTGGCTGGTGGTGCCCTATCGGAAGCTGATGAAGACCGCCGAGTCAGCCACCGCCCCCGGAGGCGGCGCTCGGGACGAACTGGCGTTTCTGGTCCAAACCTTCCAGGGATTGTTCGCCCGACTGAAGGAGAAGGAAAAGGAGCTGGAGCGCCTCCACCGGATGGAGAAGGAGAGGGCCGAGCGCACCGAGGCCTTCAGCGAGAAGGTCGTCTCCAGCATCCAGAGCGCCCTGTTCACCGTGGACCGGCAGGGAACCATCCTGACCTTCAACCCGGCAGCCGAGGAGATCTTTGGTCGCTCTCGGAGCGACGTCGTCGGTAAACCCTACGGCGACTTGGTTGAGACCTCATCCCAATTTACGGATCTGCTGGAGCAGTGTCTGAAACAGGAGCGTTCGGGGACCCTGAGGAGGGTGGAGATTCGGACCCGAAAAGATCAGAGGAAGTACCTGGGCATCTCCGTCTTTCCTCTGAAAGAGCGCGGGGAGAACGAAGGTGCGCTCTGCCTCATCTCGGACCTGACCGAGATCATCGAGTTGCAGCAGCAGGTGAAGCTGAGGGAGAATTTCGCGGCCCTGGGGGAGATGTCGGCTGGGATCGCTCACGAGTTCAAGAATTCTCTCGCCACCATTGCGGGCTATGCCCAGTTGCTGGAGCGGGTCGCTGATTCCCCGGACATGCGCAACAACGCCCAGGCCATCGCAGAGGAGACGCGGACCTCAGTGCAGATGGTGACCCGGTTCCTGGAGTTCGCCCGGCCCTACCAGCTGAACCCGGTGAGCTTCCTCTTGGACGAGGTGCTGGCGCGCTGCGTCGCGGACCTGCAGGGGGAAGAGCGGTTCCGCCACATCCAATTCGAACTCTCCCCCTCCGACCAGCAGATCCATGGAGACCCGGTCCTCGTCCGGCGGGCTCTGGCGAACCTGCTTCGGAACGCTGCTGAGTCCATCCCCCCGGACGCTCCCTCGGCCCGCGTGTCGGTGGAGTGCACCGTAGACCCGGGTGCGCCCCGGCGCGTCCGCATTCGCATCACTGACACCGGAACCGGCATCGCTCCTCAGAATCTGAAACGGATCTTCGTGCCTTTCCACACCACCAAGGCTTCCGGCACCGGCTTGGGACTGGCCATCTCTCAAAAAATCATCCTCTTCCACAATGGGAGGATTGAAGCCTCCTCCCATCCCGGCACCGGTAGCACTTTCACCGTTGTCCTGCCTCTGGCCGCTGATTGAGTTTCCCTCCGCGGTCCGGCACCCGGACTACTGGTTGACGCCCCCCTTTTTTTCGCAAATTTTCCTCCTCCTTGGTTTCAGTCTCCAGGAGGTGCTGATGGAGAACAAGAGGGGTTTTTCCGTGGTGGAACTGATGGTGGTCATGGCGGTGAGCGCCATTCTCTTGTCCGTGGCAGCCCCGTCGGTGTGGGCCCTCTTTCGAAGCTACCGCCTTGAATCGGGTGCTCGCGAAGTCGCGGGCGCGCTCCAGCAGGCTCGAGCCCAGGCCATCACTCAAAACCTGTCGGTGCGGGTCCGGTTCAAAACGGGAAGCGGGGGCTACAGGTTGGAGACCGGGGAATCGGTCGTGATGTACGAACTGCCACCGCGAGTTCGCTTTGGTGCTGTGCCTGCACAAGGGATTTTCTTTCATTCCCGGGGGAATGCCGCTCCAGCAGGCTCCGTCGTCCTCTGGAGCGAGGACCGAGCTCGAAAAGTCGTGGTTTCCATCTCAGGAAGGATTCGAATCACGGATCCTTGAGGAGAGTTTAAGGGAGCTTGCGACTGTTACAAATAGTTACAGACCGGGCCGTCGCCAGGCTGTGTTAGAATTGCATTCAGCCGGGTTAGCCCTCTGACCTCAGTTCTTTAACACACCTTGAAGGGTGGCATGAGGATTGCGTCTTTCAACGGCCTGAAAGCGAGGCTGAGGGCGACGATCGCACGATGATGACGGTAAGGCACGATCACGAGCGCGAAACCGGGCTGACGGTGGTGGAGTTACTCATCCTCGTCCTGACCCTGGCCATTCTCGTGGCAATCGTGGTTCCTGTTTATTCCCAGTTCGTGACCGCGTATCGCCTCTCTGCCGCGGCCAGCCTGGTCGCCGGGGAACTTCAAGCGGCCCGGATGCTGGCGGTCGCCGAGAACAACCAGTACGATCTGACCATCAACGGGGTTAACTTTCAGATCACCGATCCCAGCGACGCTAACAATCCGCCCCGGACTGAAAAGTTTTTGCCCCCGGGCGTGACCTTTAGTCAGACGCCGGCGCAGCCCATCCGATTCCGCTCCCGGGGCGAGGCCAACCCGTCGGGGACGGTGGTCGTGAGCAACGACTCGGGCACCATCACCATCGCTGTGGAACCGGCAGGGACCGTGCGGGTCACCGATAACCGGTAGGGAGATTCTAGTGAAGGAGCACCAGATGCGGCTCGGGGAACAGCGCGGATTCACCCTCATCGAGACCATGGTCGCCATGGTGATCTTGATCTTCGGGGTGATCGCGGTGTCCAACCTGTTCATCGTGGCCGTCTCTAACAACGCGCTCGCCCGCTCGAAAACTACCGCCATGGCCACGGCGCAGCAGAGGATGGACGAGCTCAAGCGGGCCTACGTCAAAGATCCGTCCGCCTTCCCCACCGGGATCGCGAATCCCATCACGGTCCAGGTCAAAGACCCTCTCAAGTCGTCGAATAACATCATGAGCGAGTACACGGTGAGCTACACGTGGGCGGCTGGCCCCGGAAACTCCAAGACGGTGGAAGTCACGGTGCGGCCGACAAGAGCGCGGGCCGGGATGAACAAGACGGTGATCCTCCGCTCGATCTTTTCCCTGACCTTCGAGGAATGACCATGAATTCTGGCGAGCGAGGTTTCAGCTTGATCGAGTTGCTGGTGGCGACCCTGGTGCTCACCGTCATTTCCGGGGCCATGTTCACCCTGCTGACCAAGGATCAGGAGACGTTTGTGGCGGAGAACGATTTTGTGGAAGCCACCCAGAACGCTCGGCTGACCATGGACATGGTCTCGTCGGTGGTGCGACAGGCGGGAAACAATCCCAACGGGGTGGCCCTGACCCCGTTCACGCTCGTCAATTGGTACAACGATGCCAACAACAACGTCGTCTGCCGGGAGATTAGCATCCAGAGCGACATCACAGGGTCCACCAGCCAGGCCAACGGGACGGGCGATCCGGACGGGACGGTGAACAGCCCGTGGGAAAACGTGACCTTCCGGTTCGCGTCGGGAACGCCCCTCGGGGAAGTTCAGATGCGCACCACCGCAGCCGGGCCGTTCCAACCCATAGCCAAGAACATCCAGGACGTGCGCTTTCTTTCCTTCGACAAGAATGGCGCTGCCACCAGCACGGCTGCCGATATCGCCAAGATCGGGATTCAAGTCGATGTGAGGACCACGTACCTCGATCCCAAAGCTCGCTCCCAAGGACTGACTCTGTACCGCTCCTTTACCCTGACCTCCGACGCCTACGTTCGCAGCAAGCAATAGTCTGCGTGCCGGCACCCGCGCGAAGGATAACATGATGCGTCTGCAACCCTGGATTCGCTCGCAGCGAGGTACTGCCTTTTTCCTGGCCATCATCGCCCTCACCCTGCTTTCTCTGCTGGGCTTGTCGGTCAGTTTCGAGGGCCTCTCGGAACTCACCATCAGCGACAACTTCGAGAGCGACACGGAGGCCTTGCTCCTGGCCGACACCGGCCTGAACCATGCCCGGGAAGAGCTGAGAGGCCTTTACGATCCCAACGATCCCAACGATGAAGTGGGGTTTGACTTCCTCCTGCGGGGCCCGAATGCCACTGCGGACCCGCAAGGCACTGGTGGTTTTGCGGCGCGGAATCCCTTGACCTTCTCCACCGCCCGCCTCATGGATCCGGCCTACTTCACCGCCACGATCACGGACGACGGAATCCTCTGGAAGAGGAACGCCGCCGGAAACCCCGTCCGGGTCATCCCGGAGTCGGGCATTGTGCAGCGTGCCGCCCGGGGCGCCGATGGAAAGTACGGCACCTCCGACGACACGCTGTATCTGCAGAACCCGGGTCCGGACCAGATCCTGGATACCTCCGATGACACGTTCATGCCGCCGGGCGCATACACCAGCGGCGACTGGATCATGGGCCGGTATTTCTTGAAGGTCACCGATGACGACCAGGCCCCCGACGAGGACGGCAACGCCTACGACGATGCGAATGGGAAAGTGATTGTCCGGAGCATGGCCATCCGCAACTCACTGGCCATGGCCAGCAGGCCGCGCCGGAACTCGGTGGCGGTGGTGGAGGCGGTTCTGTCCCGGGACCTGTCCCTGGAGCTGGAGGGCCCGCTCACCATCGAAGCGACGTCCGTCAATTCCGCGGTCAGCGGGAACGCCTTCGAACTGAATGGGAATGACCGCTCGGGGCGTAAGCCCGCCAAGCCCGGCGTGGGTTTCATGCTGGACAACCCGCCCAGCAACGCTCATGACCCGGCCATCGACTTCTACAATAGCCTGAGCCAGCAGCAGAAAAATAACATCCGGGGCGCGGCCAGTAACATCCCTGAGATCACCGATACCTCCATTGGAGACGTAACCACCGAGACCCAGAGCGGACCCAACTCGGTGCTCCTGGACCCCAACGAATTGGCGGGCCTGATCGACAAGCTCCGGGATATCGCCAAAGCGGACGGCACCTATTACGGGACGGATCAGACCTGGTCCGGAAACAACACCCGGTTCGGCGCCCCCGACGACCCCAGGATCACCTTTATTGACGGAAGCCTGAACCTGAGCGGAAACGCCACGGGCAAGGGCATCCTGGTGGTGACCGGAGATGCCAATCTCAGCGGGGGGGCTGGACTTTGAAGGCATCATCCTGGTGGTGGGGACGGGACACTTCGACGCTTCAGGCGCCGATAAGACGATCTATGGCGGGATCTTTGTGTCCGAAATGATCAACGAGGGCACGGCCGAAAATCCCGACTACGCCTTCGGTGAGGCCACGATCCGGATCGATGGCCGAACGGTGATCCGGTACGACAGCTTTAACATCGAGACCTCCCTCAACTACCTTCCGCTCCGCCAATGGAGTTGGCGCGAGGTGCGTCCCGAGTTGGATCAATAAAGCCCAAGTCGGCTGTAGCTGAGCGACTGGGGAGAGGATGCGGAGGACTCAGAGTTCGATAAGGCCCGCAATACTTCCTGGGCACGGCCGCTCGGAAAGATCCTCGAGTTTGACGCACTCCTCTGCGACTTGGAGATGACGGTCGAAGGCTGCCCCGCCGTCCCTGCGGGTGGTTGAGCTCGATCGCCCGAACGCCACACGGTTGTCAGCTAAATGGGAGGGAGGAGTATGCTATGATGTCCCTATCGAATGGGATCTGACGATCCACGTTTGGACGAGTCCGACGGCTCGTCGAGACAGGCCGGTACCGCTTGACGCTCCACGCAGAAAATGAGCGGGATCGGGACCGCATCTTGGTTCGGGAGATTGAAGAGGGGCTTCGCTCTCCACGGACCGAGATCATCGAAGATTATCCCTCCGACCCTCGCGGCCCGTCGTTTCTGTTGCTCGGGTTTACCGAGGGGGGGATGCCCATTCACGCTGTTTGCGCCCTCACAGAGGTACTGGTGATTGTCACAGTTTATCGACCTGATCCGTCACGATGGATCGAGTGGCGGAGACGCTGGGAGGTATGACGGGATGGACCGTTGTTACTTTTGCCACGGGAAAGTGACCGCGAAAAGGATTGAGCATCTCCACCGGTGGGGCGAGGCTCTCTTACTAGTGAAGGGGCTCCCAGCGGAAGTATGCGAAGAGTGCAAAGAAGTCTACCTTCCCCCCGCCTCACTTCATGTCCTCGATGATCTCATGGCGAGGCGCGAGACTCTTACCGAGTTCGTCCAGATCCCCGTTTACTCTCTTCCCTGACTCCTGCCGACGACCGAATTCTAACTCTGACTGTCGGCTGGGACTTCAATAGATAGCGGCCGGGCATGGGGAAGAAGTTTACTCGTCCCGCGCCCACACCAGGCCGGAAGCATGTCCAATTGAGCTTTTCGGCCGCACCTGGCTGGCTTTTTTACCGAGGCGTGCCATCCTTTGGGGAAATTGCGGCTTTGGGGGCTGTGGGGGCTGCACCGTCGCCTATCAACTCATTTAAGAATCTAACCCTGTGGGATATCGTCTTGTCATCTGAGATCTAACCCTGTTTGGTTCGATGCCGAACGTGGATCGGAATGCCAAAGGCTTCAGAGATGGCCCGCAAGGATTCCCTCTCGATGCGAGTGAGGGGCTCCTGGGTTTGGTTGTTTGAAATGGTCCGTGCCGGGCAGGGGGCTGCCCGCTGGTGGGCCAGTTGATAGATCTTGTCCAGTTTTCGGTCGATGGCTTTCGACAGTTCGAAAGGATCCAGCCGATCCCGAAGGTTTCTGAGTTCGGCGATACGGACCGGGTCCCCCTGCTGGGAGGCGATCAGACGTTCCAGAGGGGTCTGAGGTTTCTCATAGAGCCTTTTGAGCCTGGGGCCCACGCGGACCTTCTGGAGGAGCTTTACGGACGACTGGATCTGCCCCTCTCGACAGTATCGATAGAGGTGGTCGCTAATGAACTCCGAGCCGTTGTCCGAATCAATGCCCCGAAGGACAAAGGGCAGAGCGGTGCGCATCTCGTCGAGGGCCTCCCGTACCCCAACCTGGCCCTTTCCCAGGACGGCTTTGGTTTCCACCCACGTGGTGTGGATGTCGGTAAGGTTGAGGGAATGGATGAACTCCCCCTCGGCCGACGGCCCGGAATGGGACACCAAGTCGACCTCGGTGAACCCCGGTGCGGTCACGTCCCAATGGTCGGTCTTGATGGGAATCTGGTGTTTCAACAGGGTCCCCGGCTTGGTGCGGCTGTAGAGCCTCCTTTTGAGCTGTGCCTTCTAGGCCCAAGGCAACCAGAGGGGCAGCAGAGCCTTCGGCTCGACTGAGCTCGCCGAAGTC
>JACQTF010000092.1 GCA_016210925.1 Acidobacteriota bacterium
GAGCGGGATAGGCCAGAATCAGGACGATACCATCGTCGTGCCTTACACCACGGTCCAAAAAAAGCTCCAAGGAATCCAGCACCTGAACCGCATTTTCATCTCGGCCCGGTCGGGAAACCTGGTTCCCACGGCCCAGAAGCAGATCGAAGAGCTCCTGCGCTTCCGGCACAAGATCGAGCCCGGCGAGGAGGACGACTTCACCGTTCGGAGCATCTCCGAGATGGCATCGGTGGCCCTCTCCACCACCACCATCCTGTCCTACCTGCTGGGGAGCATCGCTTCCGTGTCCCTGATTGTGGGAGGCATCGGGATCATGAACATCATGTTCGTCTCGGTGACGGAACGCACCCGGGAGATCGGGATCCGGATGGCCGTGGGCGCCAAGGGCAGCGACATCCTGAGCCAGTTCCTCATCGAGGCCGTGGTCCTCAGCTCGGTGGGGGGCGTGGTGGGGATCCTGGTGGGCGTCGGGGCTTCCACCCTCATCTCCCGCCTCTTTCAGTGGCCCACCCTGATCGCTCCGTCGGCTGTGGCCCTGGCTTTCCTGTTCTCCGCTGCCGTCGGGATTTTCTTCGGCTTCTACCCGGCCCGCAAGGCCTCGCGACTGGACCCCATCGAATCCCTCCGCTACGAGTGACTCGCCCCCAGCCCCCAGCATCATCGAGGTTGGAAAATAAGGCGGCCGTCATGACGCTATTTTTCAAGCACTATCTTGCCCCAGGGGCACCGCGGCCCTATACTTCGTTACGGTCGCCGACTAATAGTAATATTGTGGCAGCCAACATTTGGAACGCAGGGCCACGGATGGACGCTACGGAGTTGCGGGATCGGCTGAAGAAGCAGATGGCGCGAAGGTGACCCGCCTTCCAACGACGATGCTGTATTGACAAGAGACCGCCGTCGCACTATCGTGTGACTGAGAATACCGTACGCTCAAAAGTCGGTCCGGAGGTCTGCATGAACAACCTAAACAGATTTCGCCGTTTCGCATCCGTCTTTGTGTGGTTAGGTCTCCTTGTAGCGGGTCTGGCTCCGACAACGGCCCTGGCGCAACTGACGACGGCCAGCATTTCGGGCAACGTCCAGGATGAAAGCGGTGCCGTGATTCCGGGGGTAACCGTGACCGTGAACAATCTGGATACCGGAATCAGCCGCACCCTGGTCACGGACGATCAGGGAAGATACCACGTTCCCCAACTGCCTTTGGGCAACTACGAGCTCACAGCGACACTGGAAGGATTCAAGACCGCCGTCCGCAGCGGAATCAAGCTGACCATCGGCCGCGGAGCCGTCGTGGACCTGAGTCTGGAGCTGGGCGAGATCACCGAAAGGCTGCTGGTGGTGGGAGAAGCGCCTCTGGTGCAGACGACCGATGCCGGGATCTCAGGCCTGGTGGATGACAAGAAGATTAGGGATCTGCCCCTGAATGGGAGGGATATTGGGCAGCTCGCCATGCTCCAGATCGGAGTCACGAATGCCGCCATCCGCTCCAACGCCAACCTTTCCGGGGGGCTGGGCGTCAAGCTCGCCATCAACGGAGCCCGGTTCACCTACAACATGTTCCTCATAGACGGAGCCGAAGCCAACGACACCTTTCAGTCCCCCGGGAGCGTCCGGGGAGGGATGGCCGGAGTCGAGGCACTCCGTGAGTTTGAGGTCAAGACGTCCAACTACAGTGCTGAGTTCGGAAGAGCGGCCGGAGGTGTCATCAACGCCGTCCTCCGGTCAGGGACCAACGAGTTTCACGGGACCGCCTACCAATTTCACCGGAACGACAACCTGGATGCTCGCAACTTCTTCGATCCGGGCAACCCGCCGGAGTTCAAGCGCAATCAGTTTGGTTTCTCGGTCGGCGGCCCCATGGTGCGGAACAAGGCGTTCTTCTTCGGAAACTACGAAGGGCTGCGGGAAAGACTGGGGGTGACCAGGCGGTTTTTCGTGCCCGGCCTGGACGCCCGGCGCGGAATCCTGCCGGGGGGGATTACGGTGCCAGTCGCTCCTTCGGTTCGGCCCTACCTGGACAGCGTTTATCCCGCTCCCAATGGGCGAAGCTTTGGAGACGGGACCGCGGAGCTGATCAAGGCGGGCAGCGACGCCACCGACGAAGACTTCTTCGCCGTCAAGGTCGATCATCGTCTGTCCGATGCCGATTCTCTGTTCGTCTCGTACTTCTTCGACGATGCTCAAACCACTCTCTT
Organism: Acidobacteriota bacterium; assembly: GCA_016210925.1. Taxonomy (GTDB): domain Bacteria; phylum Acidobacteriota; class UBA6911; order JACQTF01; family JACQTF01; genus JACQTF01. Next base: position 2,199 of record JACQTF010000092.1, read on the forward strand.
CGATCTTCCGACCTTCGCCAGCGGGATTACGACCCGCAACCAGTACGCCACCATCGAGGAGAAGAGGGTTTTCTCGCCGACCGTCCTCAACGTGTTTCGGCTCAGCTACTCGCGGACCCGCCCCGCCACCGATCTCATCCCGACCGTCGACGTTCCCCCCAACTTGAGATTCTTTGCCGGGGCGGCCCAACTGGGAAATTTGATCGTCGGGCCTCTGACCGCTCTCCGCACCGTGATAGACTTATTGCCCCGAGACTTCGCTCAAAACCTCTTCCAATATTCCGATCACGTGGCCATCACGAAGGGGAGGCACGCGCTCAAGATGGGTGCCGAATTGAAGAGGTCGCAGTTCAATTACTTCCAGGGGCTCACCACCTTCGGGAGCTATGAGTTTCCCACCCTGCGCGCGCTCCTGGAGGGAAGCCCCACCCGTTTCGGCGCTGATCTTCCGGGAAGCAGCCGCGGCCGCGCACTGCGCCAAACGATCTTCGGCTTCTACTTTCAGGACGATTTCCGGGTCCGTTCGAACCTGACCCTCAATCTGGGACTGCGCTACGAGCCGTACACGGTGCCCTCCGACGTCCAGGGCCGAATTGCCACCTTCCGTGACATCCGAACCGACACGAATGTCACCGTCGGTGAGCCCATGTTTCTGAACCCGTCCAAGGCGAATTTTGCTCCCCGATTTGGCCTGGCCTGGGACCCCTTGGGGGATGGCAAGACTTCCCTGCGTGGAGGATTCGGCCTTTTCTACAATGGGATCAAGGCGAACGAAATTCGCACCTCCTATGCGGACCTGCCTCCCTTCACGTTGAATGCCCAGATCAGCAATCCACCGTTCCCCAATGCCTTCGACCTCCTGGCGCGGCTGCCCCAGGCAGATGCTGCTCGAGCCGCTATTCGCGGCACCACCCGCCCCTTGTCCTTTGACTTTAAGGACACCTATTTGATGCACTACAACTTGAGCCTCCAGCGGGAGGTGGCGCCGCGGCTGGTGGCCACGGCGGCGTACACGGGCTCCCGCGGCGTCCATCTCATCCGCAGGGCGGATCGAAACGCTTTCATCCCCCAGATTCTCTCCGACGGAAGGAAGTTTTTCCCGGTGGGTCTCACGCGGCCCAATCCTGCCCTGGGGCAGACCATGCTGTTCACCTTCGACGCCAACTCCCTGTACAACGCACTCCAGTTGAGCCTCGACAAGCGGTTCAGCCAGGGGATCCAGTTTCAGGCTTCCTACACCTGGGCCAAGACGCTGGATCAAAGTTCCGGATTCTTCACGTTGGACCACCAGGCCAACAATTCTCTGGCCCAGGATCCTGAAAACCTTCGTGCAGACCGGGGCAGGGCCGACTTTGACGTCCGCAACAGCTTCATCCTGAACTACACCTACGAGTTGCCCTTCGGGCGCGGGAAGCGTTTTGGAGATGGCCTGACCGGAGCTGCGGCCCACATCGTAGGCGGATGGCAGTTGAACGGGATCGTGACCCTGGCCGACGGAAGTCCGTTCACGGCGGCCCTCTCTTTTAACCGCGCTCGGAACTCGGATGTGCTTATTCTGCTCAACGACGGCAGCGGTCCCCGGCCCAATCTGGTCTCGGGGCGGAACAACGACCCCGTCTTGGGGAGCCCGGACCGCTGGGCGGATCCGTCTTCGTTCGAGCTGCAGCCCGCCGGATTTTACGGCAACCTGGGAAGAAACACCATCAGCGGTCCCGGATTCGCCAGCTACGACTTCAGCCTCGTGAAGGACACCCATCTGACCGAGGCGGTCAACCTTCAGTTCCGCTTCGAAGCGTTCAACCTCTTCAATCGGGCCAATTTCTCCTTGCCCAGCGCGAAACTGATCTTCACGGATGCCAGCGGCACGCCGGCGGGGAACTTCGGGCGGATCACCAGAACGACGTCGACTTCCAGGCAGGTTCAGTTTGTGCTGAAACTCATTTTCTAGGACCCGGTCACCGAAACGTGCACTGGATCGGGTCGCCGACCCGAGGGGGCCTTTCCCAGCCAGGCTCAGAACCGGGCATGGTGGCAGTGTCCCTCGGGGCTGCCATCTCCATCACTTCCGCTGTCCCAAAGGGGGTAGGAAAAACCATGAATCGATTCATCGGACTGGCATCCCTTCTCTACCTGGCGATTCAGGCCACGACGGCGGTCCTGGCCCAGAGCGCGCTCACGGTCCTTGAGGGAGGCACGCTCATCGACGGCACCGGCCGGCCGCCGCTGGCCGATGCCGTGGTGGTGGTGGAAGGGAACCGGATCAAGGCGGTGGGCGCCCGGGGAAGCGTTCAGATTCCCGCCGGAGCCAGAAGAATTGACGCCAGGGGAAAGACCCTCCTGCCGGGGTTGATCGACGCCCACCTTCACTATTGGGAGTACATACCGGAACTGTGCATCTCGCACGGAATCACCACGGTGGTGGATACGGGGAATTACATGGAGTACATCCTGGCCGTCCGGGGGGCCGAGGAAAAAGGTCAGCTCTGGGGACCCCGAATCCTCACGACGGGCTCCGGCATTACCGGCTCAGCCGGCGGCGCCATGCGAGACCGCTTCATCGTCAAAGACCCCGCGGAGGCGAAAGCAGCAGCGGAGGAACATGTCCGGCGCAAAGTGGATTTCATCAAGGTCTACGAGGGCATCACGGCCGATCAATTGAAAGCCATCACCGAGGTGGCGCACCGGGCAGGCATTCCCGTGGTGGGCCACCTCAGGATCATCGATGCGAGGGAGGCGGCCGCGGCGGGCATCGACGGCCTGATCCATGCGAGCGGCATCGCAGCCTCCCTCGTACCGGAGTCCGATACCAGGGCGATCAAGACGACGGTCGACACGAATCCGTGGGGCGTTCCAGGAGGCGGGGTCTTTCACGAGCAAATGGATACGAGCAAGTTCGACGATTTGATTCGCCTCCTGGTCGAAAAACGGATCATGATCGAACCCGACCTGGTGCACAGCGCCAAAGGGGTTCTCAGGCAGTGGGACCGGTTCGATTTGGACAACCGCAGGCTTTTCGACGATCCCAACCTGGCCTACGTCCCCCGAGAGGCGGTGCAAAGATGGTTCAGCATCGCTTTCTTGAATGGGGCCACGCCCCAGGAGCTGGCCAGGCGGCGAGCAGGCTATGGGAAAATGCTGGAGTTCTTGAAGAGGTTTGTCGCCGGCGGCGGCATCCTCCTGCCGGGGTCCGATTGCGTCACGGACGCGGCTCCTGCCACAACCGTGCATCAAGAACTCGAGGTGTTCGTGGAGGACGTCGGCCTCACACCCATGCAGGCGCTCCAGACCGTCACGAAACATCCGGCGGACTTTTATGCGAAGGGAAAGGGACTGGGCACCGTCGAAGCGGGGAAATTGGCGGACCTGGTCGTGATCCGAGGAGACCCGTTACAAGATATCCGGAACACCAGGAACGTAGAGCTGGTCATGAAAGACGGGCAGGTGATGGAGACCGGCTACCATGCCTGGTACACGAACCCGTATCGAAGGCCGTTCCGCGAGACTCCCCGAGATCGTCCCATTCCTTCCGTCAGGTCCATTCAACCCTACGTCGTGACACAGGGAGAGAAAAGAGTCCTGCTGACTCTCACGGGAGCCAACTTTGCCCCCGACTCCATTGTCTGGCTCGATAGGACCGGTCTCAAAACTACCTTTCTCAGCACCACGGAGTTACAAGCTGAGGTCACGGAGAGATCTCTGCAAGCGGCAGGCACATTCCCCGTTCGGGTGAGCAATTCGCCATCAAGAGAGGCAGCGTCGTTGCCCGTTCTGCTCATGGTGAAGTACCGACAGTGAGAATGTCGGTAGCTTTGTGGTCTTTTTCACGTCCACCAGGGGATCCGCTCTCACCGCTTCTTCGCCTGCCCTGTAAATTCCAGGATATAAAGGCCGCCGGTAAACCTGTCGGTCCAGATCAAGCCATCCCGATCGACGTAGACATCGTTGACCTGTGCAGTTTTCTCCGAGGGTCCTTTGGTTTGGCTACTTTCCCTTTCATTGCAGTGGATCAGGACGTTGCCCACGAGCTGGAGTTTGTGGCCGTGGGTCTCAGGAGTGGGCGTAGGAATCTGCTTTAGCAACAGAGCATCTAGCCAAGCGCAAATGCTGGGCCTGCGACTTGCAACGAGTCCACAGCCAGCGGGCTTCCCGGCGCAAGGATTTGTTTGCCCCCGGCGAGCACCTGTCGTATGATCAATGTGAATCTCGCCGGAACGCCTCAAAGGGGGAGAGATGGAAAGGAAATACCGACAAAAGGGCTACATGGATGACTCCGGCCGCGAGGAGAAGCCCCGCCAGCCGAAAAAGCCCAGGGAATTCCGTGCTCCCCTCGTGGCCGGGTTCCGCGAGGTGATTCGCTGCGCCAGGTGCGGGGCGATCCTCTCGGCGGAAGTCACCTGGGACAGCCAGTGCCCACAGTGCCGCGCCGATCTCCACACCTGCAGGCAGTGCGTCAGCTTTGACACGGCGGCTCGCTTCGAATGCACGCAGCCCATTCCGGAGCGAATCAGCAAAAAGGATGTCCGGAATCAGTGCCGGTACTTCCAGCCGCGCAAGAGGGTGGAGCGCGAAACCTCCTTCGCCTCCTCAAAACCCCAGGATGCCCGAAAGGCATTCGACGATCTTTTTAAGAAGTAGACAGCGCCGACTTCAACCCTCACGAAACCCGGAGGACCTTCGAAAGCGGGGCCTCAGGCCCGGGAGGAATCCATGTCCCTAACAGGAAAGCGATGGCTGTGGCTCGCCGTCGTGTTCTTCGTCGCCCTGGTCCTGCTGCCGAACCTGGTGTGGTTCGCGTCGGACTGGTGGTGGTTCCAGGAAGTGGGTTATGAGAGTGTCTTCCTCCGCATACTCACCGTACAGGCCGGCCTGTTTTTTTTGGTCTTGACCTTTTCCTTCGTCGCGTTTTACTTGAATCTGCGTGTCGCCCTGCGGGTGGCTGGATCCTGGGAGTTTGTCGTGCCTCAGGGGGCAGGGGAGGGCGTGCCCCCGGTGCGCATCGTGGGACGGCAGGTCCTCCGCCTCGGAGGAATCGCCTCGGCCATTCTGGCGCTGTTGTTGGCGACGAACTTCATGACCCAGTGGCCCACCTGGCTCCAGTACCTGCACGCCACGCCCTTTCGTGAAAACGACCCCATCTTCGGCCGCGACGTCGGCTTTTACATCTTTCAACTGCCCCTGCTGGAGCTGGTTCGCGGGCTGGCGAAGATCCTGGTGGGCATGGCGGTGATCGTCTCGTTCGTGATCTATTACCTGAGCGGCAAGGTGACGTGGGGAGCCCGCGGGAGAATTGGCATAAGGGCTACGGTGTCCCCAGGGGCCAGAATCCATCTGTCCCTGCTGGCCTCTGCGGTGTTCCTGCTGCTGGCCTTGGGCGCCTACGTGGACCTGGCCAGCCTCCTGATGTCCTCGGGAGGCCCGGTCCAGGGCGCCACCTACGCCGACGTCGAGGCACGTCGCCCGCTGCTCTACGCCCTGGGGCTGGCTGCCCTGGCCGGCGCTCTGCTGGCGCTCCTCCAGGCTTACTGGCGGTCGCTCAAGCCCATCGTCGCCGGCGCCGGACTGTACGCCCTGGTATCCGTGGCCTTGTGGATCTACCCGGCCCTCCTCCAAAGGTTGGTCGTGGCCCCGAACGAGCTGGTCAAGGAAACGCCGTTCATCCTGAACAACATCGCGGCCACCCGAACGGCCTTCGGCCTGGAGAGCGTGGGAGAGCGGGAAATTTCCGGCGACCAGGTCCTCACCATGCAAGAGATCCGGGCCAACGATCTCACCATCAAGAACGTGCGCCTCTGGGATCACCGCCCGCTGCTGGACACCTTCGGGCAAATCCAGGAGATCCGCACCTATTACGATTTCGTCTCAGTGGACAACGACCGGTACTGGATCAATGGCGAGTACCGGCAGACGATGCTCTCTGCCCGGGAGCTGGCCGCCGAAAGCTTGCCCCAGCGCAACTGGATCAACGAACATCTGATCTTCACCCACGGCTTTGGCCTCACCCTGGGGCCCGTCAATCAGGTGACTCCCGAGGGACTGCCGGTGTTGATGATCCAGGATCTGCCCCCCAAGTCCCGGGTGCCGTCCATCCAGGTGACCGTCCCGGAACTTTATTTTGGGGAGGTCTCGAACGACTATGTCTTCGTGAACACCCGACAACCGGAATTCAACTACCCGGCCGGCGAGCAAAATGTCTATTCCACCTACGGAGGAAAGGCCGGCGTTTCCGTGGGCTCCTTTCTGCGAAAGCTGGCCTTCAGCCTTCGGTTTCACTCGCTGAAGACTTTGCTCTCCGGAGACATCCACCGCGAGAGCCGCATCCTCTTTTACCGAAACATCGAAGCGAGGGTCCGGCGCATTGCCCCCTTCCTGCGCTACGACCGCGACCCGTATCTGGTCATTTCCCAGGGAAGACTGATCTGGCTTCTGGACGCCTACACCTCGAGCACTCGCTATCCCTATTCCCAGCCCCTCCCCGACGGGACCAACTACATTCGCAATTCGGTGAAGATTTCCATCGATGCGTATGAGGGCACCACCCGTTTTTACGTCGCCGACGACCGCGATCCGATTCTTCGAACGTACCGAAAGATTTTTCCGGAGTTGTTCCGCCCCCTGGAGGAGATGCCGGCCGACCTCAGGACCCACCTCCGCTACCCCCAGGACATTTTTACCATCCAGACTTCCGTCTATGCCACCTACCATATGGACGACCCCCAGGTGTTCTACAACAGAGAGGACCAGTGGGAGGTTCCGGTCCTGGATGGCGGGGCAGAAGGACAGGCCATGGAGCCCTATTACACCATCATGAGGCTGCCCGGTGAAAAGGCGGAGGAGTTCATCCTGATGCTGCCCTTCACCCCCAAGCGGAAAGATAACCTTTCCGCCTGGATGGTGGCGCGGGCCGATGGCGCCCACTATGGCACCCTTCTCGTCTACCGATTCCCTAAGCAAAAACTGATCTACGGGCCCCGCCAGATTGTGGCCCGAATCAACCAGGATGCTCAAATTGCCGGCCAGATCACCCTGTGGGACCAGCGTGGCTCCCAGGTCATCCAGGGCACCCTGCTGGTCATCCCGATCGAGGAATCCCTTCTCTATGTTCGGCCTCTGTACCTGCGTGCGGAGGCGGGGAAAATTCCAGAGCTCAAGCGGGTCATCGTCGCTCACGAGAACAAGATCGCGATGGAGGAAACGCTGGAGATGTCCCTGGCGCAGATCTTCGGGGCTTCCCCGGAGCGGCGCCCTGAGGTCCGGGAGGCAGCGGCGCAGATCGCCCCCGCCGAGCGGGCCGACCTGGTTGCTCAGGCCAAACAACACTACGAGCGGGCCCTGCGGGCGCAGCGCGAGGGTCACTGGGCGACCTACGGCGAAGAGATCAGGGAGCTTGGGAACGTGCTGGCCCGGATGGAAGAAAAAAAATGAGGATAGAGGATGGAGGATCGAGGATGGAAGATGCGATCTTCGATCATCAATCTTCGATCTTGCAAAAAAAGCAATCGGAGGAAAGACCATGCTTCGGAAAATTCCCAGTAACAGCTCATTCACGATCTTGTCTGTAGCTCTGTTCAGCCTCGGGGCGTGCTGGGGATGGGCGGGAACAGAACTGCGCAGTGAACAGGTCACCTTGAAAGCCGAGGATGGCGGTCGCTCCAACGGCGCCTTTTACTGGGCCGAAGGGCAGAGTCCCAGAATCGCCGTGGTCCTGATGCATCCCATCGGCGACAGCCGCACGAGTTGGGTCGCCCAGGGATTGGCGAGAGAAGGGCTGGCCACTCTGGGAATGGCGGGACGGTACACCAATGATGAGATGTTTCATATCCATGAGGAGTTGCTGCTGGACATCGCTGCCGCTGTTCGCTTCCTCAAGCAGGAGAAGAAAATGGAAAAGGTGGTCTTCTTCGGGCACAGCGGAGGAGGTCAACTGGGCGCATTCTATCAGTCCCAGGCAGCCACGCCTCCGCCTGGAAGGCTGACCAGCACGCCCGGCGGCGATCCGCCGGACCTCAACGAATTGGATCTTCCGCCGCTGGACGGCCTGATTTGCTCCAACGCCCACGAGGGACGGGGAGTCCGATTGATGAACAGCATCGATCCGTCCGTCGCGGACGAGAATGATCCCTTTTCGGTGAAACCTGAGCTGGACATGTACAACCCCGACAACGGATTCCGATTGCCACCGGCCTCCAGCAAATACTCCGAGGCATTCCTCAAGAAGTATCGGGCCGCCCAGGTAGAGCGAATCAAGCGGATTGATGCCCGAGCGCACGCCATCATCGAAGAAGAGCGCCGCTATCAGGAACTGATGAAGAAGCCCGACTTCAAAGACCGTCCCTTGAAGGAGCGCCTCGAGTTCGAAAGAAGGGCGCAGCCGTTACGCCTTCTGACGGTTTATCGAAAGGTGGCGGAACCCAAGTACACCGATCTCTCCATCGACCCCTCGGACCGGCCGGTGGGGACCAACCAGGCGGGAAATTCCTTTCGCCCGGATTTGCTGAACTACTCCAACCAGGGCGTGGGACTTGTCATCAGCCCTCGAGCCTGGCTCAGCTCCCGCTCGGGGCTCTCGGCCCGTACCGATCTGCGCAAAAATCTGAAGAAGGTGACGATCCCACTCCTGATCATTGCGGGTTCGGCAGATATGGGCAACACGCCGGAGGCCAAGCGCAAGGATCTCGAGTCGGCAGCAGGCTCCGACAAACAGCTCGTCCTCATCCCGGACGCCGACCACGGGTACATGCCCTTGAAGCGGGACGCCGATCTCCGCCATTTGCGCCCCGAGCACACCCGGGGCCCGGCGCTGCAAGCTCTTTCCAAATGGATCAAGGACCATTTCCCCGCTGAAGCGCAAGCGGAATAAGCCTCCAGCAGGAGGGGGATACGTAGCTCACCATCCCACACCGCTACCAACGCTGGGATAAACCGCGATCCGACGATGGCGTGGCTCTATGATGGGAGCGGAAAAGCTGAGGACGACCTGTCGAAGTGCTCTGCAATGATGGAATTGACGCGAGCCGGCCCGGTGGGAGAATCGAACGAGCAATCTACGAGAAAGATTCCGGAGCCGCTATGTGTCCTTATCCCGTCAGGAAGCTTTCTCATGGGGTGCGCAGAGGGTCAAGAGGCAGAGCGGCCGGTTCACAATGTCTACCTGGACGCCTTTGAGATGGCGGTCTTTCAGGTACGCAACCGCGACTTCGCATTGTTCCTCGAGGCGATCGGTCACCCAGCGCCGCCGCATTGGAACGATCCACACTTCAACCATTCCGACCAGCCCGTGGTCGCCGTGAATTGGTTTGAAGCCAGGAAGTACTGCGATTGGCTCAGCAAGCTGAGTGGCCGCTGCTATCGTCTGCCCACGGAGGCCGAATGGGAGCGTGCAGCGCGCGGAGGCCGCGAAGGCTTTCTCTACCCGTGGGGCGACGAGCCGCCCCACGAGTGGCCCGAATATATTCGCCGGTGGAGCGGCAAGGTCAACGGTCCTCCGGCAGTCGGCCAGGGAACGCCGAATCCCTTCGGCGTCTACGACATTGGAGAAAATGTCCACGAGTGGTGCGCCGACTGGTTCGACAAGATCTACTATGCCCGGTCCCCGGAGCGCAACCCGCAGGGTCCGAGAACCGGCGAGCGTCGCGCCTCCCGAGGCGGCTCCTGGAGGCATCAGATTAAGGTAAGCCGGTGCGCGGCCCGCTCCAGCATTCCCCCGGCCTTTCAGTACGCCGACTACGGCTTTCGCGTGGTGCGCGACCTTGATCCGGGCGGTTCCCACCCATAATCCCCCATCATCCTCCATTCACTTCCGGGATACGGCTACAGTACGGACGGATCGGGGCCAAATCGCTTTCAGGGCGGGGACCACTCAGAAAGGGGGGCTCAGGGTCCGTGAACCGGAGCATTGGAAGGCCAGGCGAGTTCGACCCAAAGAGGCAGATGATCGGAACCCCGGACGGAGCGTTCCACAGCCCCCTCCCGGACCTCCACCCCACGGGTGAAGACCGAGTCGAGGCGGAAGCGAAAGAAGCCGCGGCGCATGGTAAAGCCCCCTGCCGCGAACCCGGTGGCGAAGCCACGCTCGCGCATAAACCTCCTGGGCCGCAGCGGCCACAGCCAGGGTCCAGGCGACCGCGAGCACGGCTGCGCCCGCTCCGTGGGCACCCTGCTTCATGAAGCGCCCTCTCCGGGTTCCTGGTGAGACCCACCGCCCGGATCGCACGCGCGGAGCCCATCCAACGGGACCTTCATCCATCCCAGGCCTGCGCGAAAAAATCTGCGAAAAATTCCTTGACGGGGGCGCGAAGCAGGTATAAAGTTGAAATTGATTTTCAATTTCGACCGGCGCGGAGAATCATGTTCCAAGCCTTCGTCATCACCCTGCGGGAAGGGCTGGAAGCTTTTCTCATCGTGGCCATCAGCATCATCTTTCTCCGCAAGAGCGGCCGGGACGCGCTGGTGCGGGCGGTTCGCTGGGGCGTCCTCGCTTCCCTCGTCGCCAGCACGGCAGCCGGGGTTTTCCTCTACCGGGTGGCAAATCAACCTCTGTGGGAGGGCGTTCTGGCGCTCTCCGCGGGGCTCCTGGTGGCCACACTGACCCTCCACATGTGGAGGGCCAGCCGGACATTGAAACGGGATATCGAAGCCCGGCTGGAGGCCAGCGCCACGGCGGTCACCGGACCGGGTGCCTACCTCGGCGTCTTCTTGTTCACCCTGTTCATGATCACACGGGAAGGCATGGAGACAGCCCTCTTGCTGGGAACCCTGCTTTTCCAGGTCCAGTCCCTCCCGGTGCTGGCCGGGGCCGTCCTGGGACTCCTGACCGCTTCCGCCGTCGCCCTCCTTTGGGTGCGCTATGGTCCGCGAGTCAATCTGAAGCGGTTTTTCCAGGTGACGGCGATCTTCCTGCTGCTGTTCGTGTGCCAGTTATTCGTGTACGGCTTTCACGAAATGGCAGAATCCGGCCTGCTCCCCCAGAGTCAGATGCTTCATGCCGCCACGGAAGCGTATGGCCCCGAGGGGCCTTACGGCAAGCTCCTCACCTATGCCCTGGTCCTATTACCGCCACTGTGGCTGTTCCCTTCCTGGCTGCGCGACCGCAGACAAGTTTCTCCAAGACCTCCCCACGGCCCGCTTCTGGTGGAAGCGCCGAAGCCTGGTCGGAGCTAAGCGATCTAGACTACGGGTAGGTTCCAGGCAGCCCATCGCCGAGCAGGGATCACTCGGGATCCCCTTCAGCCTTTTCGGGCCCTCACGACCCAGCGCTCGTCGCTGGCTGCCCCAGTGTCAGCCCCTGACAAACTGTCATTGCGCAAAAAAAAGCATAGTATTGTAAGGTGTTAGACGAAAAATGCGGCAAGAACCTGACAGAAAGTCAGACTGTCTGGCGGCTCTTCGCAAAACGGACTTCTGCGAACCGCCTGAGTTTTCGTGGGTTAACGCTTTGGCATCGGACATGCTTTGAGTTTTTGCTTTTAACAAAACCCCAAAATCCTTATGTAGACGGTGCGGTACCAGCCCAACGCTCTGGTCATCCGGCTGGGTACTGTGCCGGGACCGAAGCAACTTCTGCAGCGAAAAGAGCTGGGGGGACAGACCATCGCATCCCAAACTTGCGGCTTTACCAGAAAAGGGGGTCTCCACTTAGCTGTAGTCACCACAACATCTTGGGGGTCAGCGCTTGGCAACGATTTCCTTGTAGGGCACCGGGGGCGCGCCGACCGCTTGCTCGAGAAGCCGGTAGAAGAGGAGGCCACGCCGACGAGAGTGACGCCGGTTGAAACGGAAGGTGAACTCCTCGAGGTAGGACTGCAAGTGCTTGCCGTGGACGGAACCCTGGTGAGTCCCCAGAAGCCAGCGCTTGAGCAGGCTGGCCACCCGATGAACCGCTGGCATCGACACGTGGGCTGGGCTGTCGCTGGCCGACAAGATGAGCTTGTCGCGACGGTACCCGTGCGACGGCAACGTGTCGTACCCCGTGTGCCCGTCGGTGCGGATGAGGGAGCCGACTTCGACGATGTCGCAGACAAACGGGACGAGGCTAGCGGCTTGGACATCGGGTACGTGACGCATCCGCACCCGGCCGAAGCCCCTCGGCTCGTGGAGTTCGACGGCGATGGCCACGATGAACTTCTTCTCGGCACCCCGGCCACGTTTGCCGCCCCTCGAGACACCTCCAACATACGTTTCGTCCACCTCGACGTCGCCGACGAGCTTGTCGCGGTCTGGCCGGACCATCGCCCTCCGGAACTTGTGGAGCATCGTCCAGGCCGTCTGCTCGCTGTTGAACCCCAGCACGCGTTGAAGACCGAGTGCGCTGACCCCAAGCTTCTGGTTGGTGATGTACCAGGCAGCAGCGAACCACGTCGTGAGGGGCGTTCGCGTCTTGTCCAGGATAGTACCCGCTGTAACCGAAGTCCTGCGACTGCACCCCCTGCACATCCACAGGTCACCAGAAGCACGCCACGCCTCGGTGTGCCCGCACGCTGGGCACACGAAACCCTTTGGCCAGCGAAGGCGCTCAAGGTACCGCCTGCAGGCCACATCGTCGGGAAACCAGGCCCGGAACTCACGCCACGTGCCCGGATAGTCCTTCCCGGCGCGCAGGTCGATCTCGAACGGTCCAACCACAACATGTTGAGTATACTACAGCTAAGTGGAGACCCCCTTTTCCGTTATGGCTGCGATACCGTGCGTGGTGAGGGCACCCCGTCTGCTGGAGTACGAGCCGGTTTCCGACCGCAATTTTTGCGAAGCTGCCCGCCCCCACGGGCGCGCCTGAATAACGCCAATCTCGGGGCAATCTTGCACCTGGTAGGGGAGTTGTGTCAATGGGGTGAGATGCAGGTCATATGCAGGTCAGACATTCCTTGACAGGAACCGGGGTTTCCTTTACAAGTGGCTTTCAAGAGGGGCATTTCTGGCGTTGTGGTCCATCGGCAGGACTCGACAAAAGGGGGGAACCAGTGTGATCGAAGGGCTGGAAGGCAAGGTGGCCATTGTGACCGGGAGCGGCCACGGCATCGGGAAGGTCTACGC
>JACQTF010000086.1 GCA_016210925.1 Acidobacteriota bacterium
ATCCCAGTTTCATTCAAGCGGAAGCTGATGCGAGCCTTAAGGGCATTCATCACGGGTTCTGGTAATGTGGGAGCATGCACGTCTGAACATAACTGGAAGGGGGGCAAATTTGCGATAAAATCTGCTGAGCAAGCGCTCGTTGACGCTCGCGGCTCGGAGTTCTCGCGCGTCCCAAAGGCGTGCCCTGACGTAAAATTGGGGGTGGGCAAGTCCATCATGATGCTGAATCCGCGTCGTCACCCAGGAATTGAGCCAAAGCTCGACCAGGGTCCGGCTGCCGCATCAATTCCTCACCGATGAGAAAAGCGCGGAATCCGTACCTGCGCAGCCTCGCCACGTCCGCCTGGGTCCGGATCCCGCTCTCGGCGATCCACAGCGCGTCCTTCTGAGGTTGGATGAGCCTCCCGCAGAGGTCCAGGTCCACTTCGAAGGTCCGAAGATCTCGGCTGTTGATGCCGATGATCTTGGAGCCGGCCTCCAGGGCCTGGTCCCGCTCTTCCTCCGTGTGCACCTCCACCAGGCACTCAACGCCACGCGCTGCGGCCATCGCAAGAAATTCGCGCAACCGGGTTCCGGGAAGCAGGGAGGCGATTAGGAGGACGGCGTCGGCGCCGGCCCCAGCCGCCTCGTCGAACTGTGATTCCGCCACGAAAAAATCCTTGCAGAGCAGGGGCAAGTCCACCGCGTGCCGGACGCCTCTGAGATCCTCCATGGAGCCCAGGAAATGGTCCTCCTCGGTCAGGACGGAGATGGCGGCAGCCCCGTGGCTGGCATAGGCCCGGGCCACGGCGATGGGATCGGCGCCGTCCCGGATCCGTCCCCTCGAGGGCGATGCCTTTTTGATCTCCGCGATGATTCGTACTCCGTTCTCCCGCAGAGCTGCTGAAAAACGTCCCGGGAGCTTCGACCCGCGCCACCGAGCAACGGGCCCACGCTGTGCCAATCGTTCCTTTTTCACCCGGACAATTCGCTCCAGCACGTCCATGGTTCAACCTGAGCAGGTGAGCTCTTTGAGCCCTTCCAGCTTCTTGAGGGCTTTTCCCGAATCGATGGCATCCCGAGCGAGATCCACACCGGCTCGGAGGTTGGGTGCCATGCCAGCCACGAACAACCCGGCCCCCGCGTTCAGGAGCACCACTTCCCTGGGTCCGTCCCGGATGCTGCCGTCCAGCACGCCGCGGAGAATTCGGGCATTGTGCTCGGCGTCCCCGCCCTTCAGCTGCTCATTCTCCATGAGTTCCAGCCCCAGGTCTTCCGGCGACAGGTAAAAGGTCATGACCCGGTCCTCCCGGACCTCGGAGATCCGGGTCACGTCGGAAATGGAGATTTCGTCCAGGCCATCGGCTCCGTGGACCACCCATGCCCTTTCCGTCCCCAGGTTGCGCAGGACCCGGGCAATCAGGTCCGTCAGGTCCTCGTGATAGACGCCGATGATCTGGTATTGGGCCCGGGCCGGGTTGGTCACGGGCCCCAGGAGGTCGAAGACCGTCCGCAAACCGATCTCGCGACGGACGCGCCCGACCCTGTTGAGCGCCGGGTGAAAGAAGGACGCGAACAAGAAACAAATCCCGACCTCGTTCAAGCAGCGTTCCGCCTTTTCGGCCATCACCTCCACCTGAAATCCGAGCTGCCGGAGCACATCGGAGCTGCCGCGATGGCTGTCCACGGCCATGTTGGCGTGCTTGGCCACCGGCAGGCCCGCTCCAGCGATCACGAAGGAAGCCGCCGTCGAGATGTTGAACGTGTCGATGCCGCCCCCGGTTCCGGCAGTGTCGATCAGCTTCGCAGGGCGGGTGCGAAGGGGTACGGACCTCTCGTTCATCACGCGTGCCAACCCTGTGATCTCCTCCGCTGTCTCCCCTTTGAATGCCAGCGCCATCAGAAGGGCAGCCACCTGAGCATCGGTGGTCTGCTCGTCCACGAGGAGGCGCATCAGGTCTGATGCTTCTTCCTCGGTAAGGTCCTTTCGGGCGATGAACTTCTTCAAATAGTCCGTCATCATAAGGTCGCTCTGAAGATGCCGATTTAAGTCCTCACCCCTTCCCGCTGAAGGCGGGCGAGGTCCCCCGCTCCGGACACGAACTCCAGGAAGTTCCTCAACAGCTTCTTTCCCGCTGCAGTCATCACCGACTCGGGATGAAACTGCACGCCCTCCACGCGAAGCTCCCGGTGGCGGAGGCCCATGAGGACTCCCTCCGGGGTCTCCGCGCTCACCTCCAGGGCGGCTGGCAGGCTTTCCCGATCCACCACCAGGGAATGGTAGCGGGTAGCAGGAAAAGGATTCTCAAGGCCCCTGAAAATCGTGCGCCCATCGTGGTGAATCTGAGAAGTCTTTCCATGCACCAGGGTGGGGGCCGGGACCACCTGGCCTCCGAAGGCAGCTCCAATGGCCTGGTGCCCGAGGCACACGCCCAGGAGCGGAACCTTGCCCGAAAACGATCGGACCAGGGGCAGGGTGATTCCTGCCTGTTCCGGGCGGCCTGGCCCGGGAGAAATGACGATACCCCACGGACGCAGCCGCGCGATTTCCTCCAACTCCACCCGGTCGTTGCGGCGGATCACGGGCTCCGCTCCCAGGTCGCCCAGGTACTGCACCAGGTTATAGGTGAAAGAATCGTAGTTGTCGATGACCAGGATGCGAGGTCTCCCCGGGCTCATGCCATTGCCACCTTGTGGTGGGCCAGCTCCACCGCCTTGACCAGGGCCCTGGCCTTATTGACGCATTCCTGGTATTCGCCCTCGGGCGTGGAATCCGCCACGATCCCCCCACCGGCCTGGGCGTATGCGGTCCCCTGCTTCATCACCAGCGTTCGAATAGAGATGCAGGAGTCCAGGTTGCCGGAATAGTCCAGGTAAGCCACGGCGCCCGCATACACCCCCCGCCGGACGTTCTCCAGCTCATCGATGATCTCCATGGCCCGGATCTTGGGCGCCCCCGTCACGGTCCCCGCGGGAAAACAAGCTGCAAAGGCGTCCAGGCAATCCAGGTCCGGCCGCAACTGACCCGTCAAGCTGGAGACCAGGTGCATGACGTGAGAATAGCGCTCGATGAACATCAGTTCCCGAACGGAGACGCTCCCGAACTGAGACACCCGCCCCAGGTCGTTGCGCCCCAGGTCCACCAGCATGAGGTGTTCCGCCCGCTCCTTCTCGTCCTGGACCAGCTCCTCGGCCAGCTGCTGGTCTTCCCCGTCGCTGGCTCCCCTCGGGCGTGTCCCCGCGATGGGGCGGTAGAAAAGCTGCTGCCCCTGCGCCTTCAACAACATCTCCGGCGAGGCTCCCGCCAGGGCGAGGTCTCCCATCCGGAGAAAAAACATGTAGGGCGACGGATTGACCACCCGCAAGGCACGGTACACATCCAGGGGGTCCGCTGCCAGGTCCGTCTTGAATCGCTGTGAGAGAACCACCTGGAAGATCTCCCCCTCCCTGATGTAGTCCTGGGCCCGGCGCACGGCGTCATAGTAAGACTCCCGCGTGAAGTTCGATTTTACCGGGAAGTCTGCCGGGAAGGGCGACGGCGCGGTTTGAAGACCGAACTGTTCCGCCGACAACGGTTGGCGAAGGGCGCGCTCCATGCCTGCGATGTTTTCGACGGCGCGCTCGTAGAGCGGCCTGGGAGCTTCTTTCCCGTCATCGAACACGTTGGAGATGATCAGGATCTGATGCTTGACGTGGTCAAACGCCAGGAGGGTGGAGAAGAACATGAAGAGCGACTCATCCAGTTCCAGCGGGTCCGGACAGTTGTCAGGGATCCGTTCGAACAAGCGGGCCACATCGTAGGAAAAGTAACCCACGCCCCCTCCCGTAAAGGGGGGCAGGGACTCGAGGGAGACAGGTCTCCACCCTGCCCGAAGCTCCTTGAGGACTTCCAGCACGTTCGCGGTCTTTTGTTTCTCAGAGGCGCCCTGGATGATTCGCACCTGATCGCCGCGGCTTCTCACCACCCGCTCCGGGTCGCACCCGAGGAAGGAGTAGCGCGCGATTTTCTCTCCTCCTTCCACGCTCTCCAGCAAGAACCCATAGGGCCGGCCGGAAGCGATCTTCATGAAGGCCGACACCGGGGTGAGGAGATCCGCCATGACCGGCTTGCAGACCGGGACAATATTGCCTCGCTTCCGCAGTTCGACAAATTCTTGAAAATCCGGGTACATGGTGATCGAGCCTAGTGCCGTTAGCGGACCCTTTGAACAAAAGCTTCGGCATTCCGAAATACTTGCTCGACCTCTTCCGGCGACAGGCCTGCGCCCCGCGCCACCCGCCGCAACCCCTCCTCGTTGAGGAAGTCCTCAGGGCTGTGCAGGTCGAGGTTCAAGATGAGGCGGGCACCGTGCTTTCGAGCCAGGGCGGCCACATGGCCGTTGGTGTAACAATGCCCCCGACGGGTGGAGATCTCCAGATACACCCCCCGCTCAGCCGCGAGGCGCACGTCGTCTTCCTCAATCAGGCCGGGGTGCACCAGAATGTCCGCTCCGCCCTCGATCGCTGCCCGGTTGGTGCCCCGGACCACGGGCTCGACAATGCTTTCCCCGTGGACCAGGACCACACGCGCTCCCAGGGCCCGGGCACGAGCCAGCACGCCCTGGATCAACCTCGGGGGAACGTGGGTAATCTCCACGCCCGGGAGTGGGACCAGGCCGATGTCCTCCCGGAGATCCCCGCAGACGCGGGTCAGCTCCCCCACCACATGTTCCACATTGACCGTGTCCACATGGTCGGTGATGGCAAATGCGGAGAAGCCCGCGGCAGCCGCCCGTCGAAACAACTCCGTGGGCAGCAGGACCCCGTCACTCAACAAGGAATGCGCATGCAAATTGATCATCCTCTCTCCCATCGAAAAACGTACACCCACGCTTTGAAGGTGCCCGGCATAAAAAAAAGGCCGTGGAGTTTGTCCACGGCCTGCAGTATTGCAAATCCGTTCGGCGGATTACCGGTGGACAAACCTCCGCGGAGGCATCGTCCAGTACCAGTAACCAAAACCGAACGCACTCAGAGCCATCTTCTGCACTCTACTGAAGGCGATTCGGCCTGTCAAGAAAAATTCCCGTCCCGATCCGTCGGTATCGGGTCGCCGTGGGGTCACCTTACCGCCAGGCTTTGCCGACGGATCGGGGCCCGCCGGCGGAAACAACGTCTCGCGAGCGACTCCCAACCGGAAGCCACTGACGCCAGGGCAAGGCTGCGGTGGCGGCGCAATTAAACTGTTGCAATATCGCAACAGTGGAACTAACATCAATGGAAGCGGTATCCATAATTAGCTGAAAACAAACGTCTTGATATTCCATTGTTGCTGGCATTGGAGTTGCAGAACTAAAGAGCGATGAAGCTTCCAAGACAGACGACCGTGGGCCGGAGCATCTCCGTTGCGGGGATCGGGCTGCATACCGGATGCCGGGTCAACCTGGCCCTCAGCCCCGCCCCGTCCGACACAGGAATCGTCTTTCGCCGCACGGACCTGGACCATTTCCCCATCGAAGCTCAGGAGAAACATGTGGCGCGGGTGAGCTATGCCACGACGCTGATGAAGCGTGGGGTCATGATCTCCACGGTCGAACACTTGCTGGGAACCCTCTACGCGCTGCAACTGGACAACGCGTACGTGGACTTGGATTCGCTGGAGGTTCCCATCCTGGACGGGAGCGGAGCTCCTTTCGTGGATATGGTTCGCGCAGCCGGGATCGAGGAGCAACAGGAGCCCAAACGCTTTCTGACCCTGCGAGATCCAATCGTCATTCGGTCTTCGGGCAGGTCGATTCGAGCGGTTCCCTCTCTCCAGTTCAAAATCACCTACCATATTGACTTCCCCCATCCCTTGATACGGCGGCAATCGCTGGCCCTGGAGGTCACGCCGGAACGGTTTGCGGGGCAGATCGCGCCGGCCCGAACGTTCGGGTTTTACCACGAAGTGGAAGGCATGAGGAGGAACGGACTGGCCCGGGGTGGATCCCTTGAAAATGCCCTGGTGCTGGATGAAAAGGGGCTTCTGAATGGGCAGAGGTTGCGGTTCGCCGATGAGTTCGTCCGGCACAAGATTTTGGATTTGCTGGGAGATCTGGCCCTGATTGGCCGGCCGTTGCGCGCCCACATCCTGGCGGAAAAGGCGGGACACTCCCTGCATACGCACCTGGCCTCCCGGATCCTCGCTTCGGTGGATTCGCGGCGCAGAGACGAACCCTAAGCTCGCGGGCCCTTCTTGCCCCTGGGCATCCATCTCAGATAGAATTACTTTCGTAACGTTGCGCGTGGAAATGCCTTCTGTGACCATCGTTGACGAAACCCTCGAGACCAATCCCAACCAGGCCATGATGGCCCGGTTCGACGAGGCCGCAGAAAAGCTCAACCTGGATCCCGGCCTTTATAAGTTCCTTCGAACACCCAACAAGGAACTCACCGTGTACATCCCCGTCGTAATGGACGACGGGCGGCTGGAGGTCTTCAAAGGCTACCGGGTCCAGCACAGCATCGTCCGGGGTCCCTGCAAGGGGGGCATCCGCTACTCCCCCGACGTCACCCTGGACGAGATGAAAGCGCTTGCCGCCTGGATGACCTGGAAGTGCGCTGTGGTCAACATCCCGTTCGGGGGTGCCAAGGGAGGCGTCATCTGTGATCCTTCCAAGCTGTCCCTTTCCGAACTGGAAAAGATTACCCGACGATACACGGCGGAAATTCTGGACATCATCGGTCCTGACCGCGACATTCCCGCTCCCGACATCAACACCAACGAGCAGGTGATGGCCTGGATCATGGACACCTACAGCATGCACGCCCGACGGACGGTCTCTTCCGTCGTCACTGGAAAACCTCTCGGCCTGGGAGGTTCCCGGGGGCGCCGGGAGGCGACCGGGCGGGGACTGTTGTTCGTGATCCAAGAAGCCGCGAAACACCTGGACTTGAAAGTTCCCCGCACGGCCGTGGTCATCCAGGGATTCGGCAATGTGGGATCGGTGGCCGCAGAGCTGCTTGGACAGGCGGGCTACCGCGTCGTAGCGGTCTCGGATGTGCAGGGAGGCATTCACAACGCCCGGGGGCTGGATATCCCTCGAGTGCTGCAGCACGTGCAGAAGCACAAGACGGTCGTGGGATTTCCGGAAGCGGAACCGTTGACCAACTCCGAGCTCCTGGAACTGCCATGCGAAATCCTGATCCCGGCCGCCACCGAAAATCAGATCACCAGCAAAAACGCAGGTCGGATCCAAGCCAGGGTCCTCTGCGAGGGGGCTAACGGGCCTACCACCCCGCAAGCAGACCAGATCCTGGAACAGCGGGGGACCTTCATCATTCCCGACATCCTGGCCAACGCCGGAGGCGTAACCGCTTCGTATTTTGAATGGGTTCAAGACCGGGAAGGCTACTTCTGGAAAGAGGAACTGGTCAACGAACGACTGGGGGAGATTATGGTCAGCAGCTTCCGCGAAGTGGTGACCTACGCGGAACGACACCGTGTGAATAACAGAATTGCCGCGTACATGCTGGCCATTGATCGCGTCGCCTATCACACCAAGTTACGGGGCATCTACGCTTAAAACTTACACTTAGGGCCTTGCCGCCGACTGCTGTGGGGCCATTTTTGGTTTGACAAAATGAACTGGAATGGTGTAATGATGTCTGGTGATCTTTGATAAATATTTTTGTTTCAGTTACTTAGTAGGCTGTCGGGTCACCCATGGCGGCGCGTGCGACGGCTTCTTTTTTTAACTGCCCTTCTAACTTCCAAATCCTATGATCAGTGTTGAAGTTCCTGCCAAGTCCCCGTTCCAGAAGTTCGTCGAAACCGACAATCTCGCGTATCTTTACGACCCCAGTGCCTTCGATCTGTTCATTATCGTCGCGTACTTTGGGGTTCTCTCGATTCTTGCGCTTTACGGAATCCACCGCTACATGATGGTCTACCTTTATTACAAGTACAGGCACAACGTGTGGAAACCTCAGGGCACGTTGGACCCATTGCCCGTGGTGACGGTTCAGCTGCCCATCTACAACGAGATGTACGTCGTGGAGCGGCTCATTGACGCGGTCTGCGAACTGGACTACCCGAGAGAACTGCTGGAGATTCAGGTGCTGGACGACTCCACCGACGAGACCAGGTTCATCGCCCGCAACTGCGTCGAAAAGCATCGCGCCCTGGGCTACAACATCTCGTACCATCACCGTCGTCACCGTCGCGGTTACAAGGCCGGGGCCCTGGAGGAAGGGCTCTCGAGATCCAGCGGCGCCTTCATTGCCATCTTTGATGCCGATTTCTTGCCACTTCCGGACATGCTCCGGAAGACCATCCATTTTTTCACGGACCCCAAAGTCGGGATGGTCCAGGTGCGGTGGGGACATCTGAACCGGGACTATTCTTTCCTCACCCGGGTACAGTCCATCCTGCTGGATGGACACTTCATCCTGGAACACGGCGCGCGCAACCGGTCCGGGCGATTCTTTAACTTCAACGGGACGGCGGGGATCTGGCGGCGGGAGGCCATCGAGTCTGCGGGGGGATGGGAGCACGACACCTTGACGGAGGACCTGGATCTCAGTTACCGGGCCCAGCTCCTGGGCTGGAAGTTCATCTTCCTTCCCGAGGTGGTGAGTCCGGCGGAAATTCCCGTGGACATCAACTCCTTCAAATCCCAACAAAATCGGTGGGCCAAAGGATCGGCTCAGACCTGCAAGAAAATTCTCTTCCGGGTGTTCTGCAGCCGGTACGACTGGCGGATCAAGCTGGAGGCCTTTTTCCACCTGACTGCCAACATCTCCTATCCGCTCATGGTGGTCCTCTCGCTGCTCCTGTTCCCGGCACTGATCATTCGATTTCACCAGGGGTGGTTCGAACTCTTGTTTCTGGACCTGCCCCTCTTCATCGCTGCCACCCTTTCGGTGTCGTCTTTCTACATCGTCTCCCAGAAGGAAATCTATCCCGACTGGAAATCCACCGTGAAATATCTGCCTTTCCTGATGGCGGTGGGGATCGGATTGTCGGTCAGTAATGCCAAGGCAGTTCTGGAGGGGATCTTCGGCCTCCGGTCCAGCTTCCTCCGCACCCCGAAGTTTTGCATCCAGTCCGCTTCCGATTCCTGGGATCAAAAAAAATACCGGGCCAGGATCGGCTGGGTGCCCTTCCTGGAGGTATCCCTGGGGCTGTATTTCACCTGCATGATCGGGTACGCTTTTTCGAACGCCATCTACGGCCCCATTCCGTTTTTGATCCTGTTCCAGACCGGATATCTCTACACGGGATTGCTTTCTCTGTACCAGGCATTCAAGAAGATCCCACTGCTTTTCCAAAAGGGCGACTCACCCGCCTGAACCGCTTCCTGCCCGCTCACGCCCCAAACGACCCGGGGGAAAGCAGTCTCGTAAAAAGGAGCGTCTTCATGAGACGAGGGCGTTGGATGATTCTGGCGTTGGGCCTCTCCCTGGCCTGGGCCGTCGAGAAACCCGCGACAGAAGTCTACAAGCAAAGACGCGCCAGGCTGATGGAACAAATCAGTCAGGAGGAGGGCGCCAAAGCCGCGGGAGTCATCGTCTGGGGCGCTCGGGCGGCGGACCTGGAGGAATTCAGGCAGCTCAACGATTTCATGTACCTCACCGGAGTGGAAACGCCCGACTCCATCCTGATCCTGGACGCGACAGCCAAGAAAGAAACCCTCTACATTCCGCCGCGGGATCCCCGGCAGGAGCGGTGGACGGGTCCCCAGGTGGGCCCGGGCGAGGAAGCAGTCCGGCTGACCGGCTTCGACCAGGTGAAGGGAACGGACACCTTCCAGGGAGATTTCCAGGAGCTCAGCAGCAGGGTCGGCGTTCTCTATACCCGCTTTCCGCCGGGCCCGGCGCACCACCCGAGCCGGGAGCAGCAGCAGGTGGAAAAGATCCAGACCGCCGCGCCCTTCCTGGAAGTCAAGGATGTCCGGCCCTTGATCGCAGAGATGCGCAAAATCAAGGACCCGGGGGAACTCCAACTGCTCCAGAAGGCCATCGACATCACCGCACAGGCCCACCGGACCGTGATGAAGGAGCTCAGGCCCGGCGTCCACGAGTACGAGCTGGAGGCGCTGATCGAGTACACGTTCCGGAAAAACGGAGCGGAGCGTTCCGGCTTTCCTTCCATTGTGGGCTCTGGTTTCTTCTCCACCGTTCTGCACTATGACAAGAACACGCAGCAGGTGAAGGACGGCGACCTGGTGGTGGTGGATATCGGCGCGGAGTACAGCTACTACACCGCCGACATCACCCGTACCTATCCCGTGGGTGGAAAATTCTCACGTCGCCAGAGGGAGATCTACCAGATCGTGCTCGACGCCCAAAAGAAAGCCCTGGAGCAGGTCAAGCCCGGCGCCATCGCCAGCCGCGCCGGCGAGATCCACAAGGCCGCGCTCAAGTACATCGAAGAAAAAGGGTTTGGCAAGCATTTCATCCACGGAACGAGCCATTACCTGGGAATGGATGTCCACGACGTGGGAAACTACACCATCCCTCTGAAACCCGGAGAAGTCATCACGGTGGAGCCGGGGATCTACATTCCGGAGGAAAATCTAGGAGTCCGGATCGAAGACGACTTCCTGATCACCGAGACCGGCTACATCCACCTGAGCAAGGACATCCCCCGCGAGGTGGACGAGATCGAACGGATGATGAAACTCAAAACACGAAACTAGAAAACCTGAAACCTAGCCAGGAGAAGCTGAAGATCGAGGATAGAGGATGGAGGATGGAGGGTGGCACCTGCCATTCGCGATCCTCGATCTTCGATCCTCGATTCTCGTTATGCTAACGTCATCAGCCACGCTTCGACCTCTTCACTCCCAATCATGTTAGCTTATAATAGATCCGACGTTACGGTGGAACAATTTCTGTGGAAAACTGAACAGAGGAGGTGAAGGAATGGAGTGGCGGAAACGGATTTCTGCGGATCCCTTAGTGTGCCACGGCAAGGCCTGCATCAAAGGGACACGCATCATGGTATCAGTTATTTTAGACAACCTGGCGGCGGGTGTCAGTCAAGAAGAAATCTTGAAAAGTTATTCATCTCTTACCCCTGAAGATATTCAGGCGGCCATAGCTTATGCTGCTGAGCTTGCCCGTGAGCGAATTGTGCCGGTGGCTACCAGAGCGGGCGAATGAAATTCAAGATCGACGAGAACTTACCCATGGAGTTTGCCGTACTTCTCCACGCCGCTCAGTATGATGCGGTAACGACCATGACTCAAGGACTGAAAGGTGAGGGTGATCCTGTCGTCATTGACGTATGCCGGCGAGAGGAGCGGATTCTGGTGACACTGGATTTAGGCTTCGGAGACATTCAAGCTTATCCACCCCAGGACCTTCCTGGGCTCATTGTGCTCCGTGTGCATCGGCAAGATAAGCATCACTTGATTGAGGTTTTCCGGCGTGCGATCCCGTTGATGGGTCAGGAACCTCTGGAACACCGGTTGTGGATCATCGAGGAGACACGGGTGCGGGTTCGCGGTGAAGAAGCAACTTGACCGTCAAAATCCGCCAGTCCATCAAGGACGGCTATTTCTTTTTTTCCACGGCAGGCTTGGTGAAGAGGGAGTCGGGAAGATCACCGTAGGTAATTTTCTCGACGAAGGTTTGGGACACGAGCCGGTCTTCCGCGTAGCGCTCGATCTGGAAGGGGGTCTTGACGCCCTGCACATCGTGCCAGTTAAAGTACATCTCCTCCATTTTCACCTTTCGACCCTCTCGCCCGATTTCGGTAAATTCCATTTTTACCGGCAGATGGGTTTGCACATCGAAAAATAACAGGATGCTGTCGTTGGTGGAATCGATGAGCTCCACGGCCTCCGAGTTGCTCTTTCCTTCCACGTGGTCCGCGCCGTAGTAAAAGAGACTCACTCCTTCCTCTTTCCAACGGGAGCGCAGGACGTTCTCGATGGCATGCTTGACGGTGCGCTTGAAGTCCTCCAGCTCCTTCTCGGTGGCCGGCTTGAGATCCTTCTTTCCTTCCAGAATCCAGCCTTCGCCTTTGTCCAGATCGAAGATGGTCACTTCCTGGTTCTTGCCCTCGCCGAGCTGAAAGCGGCTCTTCTGTGGGAGCCGGGTATAGTCTAAGAATTTGGCGCCGGCCTGCTGCTCGCCCTTAAAAATGAAGTAGCGCCCCTGGCTCTGGATGCCTTTCACCTGGAGGTAGGCTGGCCCTCCCAAGGCCTGGATGGCCTTGTCGATGACCTCCCGGGCCTTGCGGGCCCCTTCTTGATCTTGAGGGCGGAAGATCAAGGGCCCGGGATGAGCCGCCCCGCAGCACAGGGTCAACACCAGAGTCAGGAGGGAAAGGCGCTTCCGCTTCATTTTTCTCCGTTAGCCGTTTCCAACAGTTCCAGCACCAGGTCGAACCGGTCAAAGGGCGGCATGATGTCCACCCCGGAAACCATGGGTCGGACCTGGGAGAGGAACTCACGGGCGATGTCGATTCCCACCTTCATCTGGTCCACGCTGCTCTCGTAGGCTCCAATGCGCTTCAAGATCTCCTCCGGGATCAGGATTCCAGGCACCTCGTTGTGCAGGAACAGGGCGTGGCGGGAGCTCCGCAGCGGAAGCAATCCGATCAGAATGGGGATCCTGTAGCCCTGCGCCCGGCTCACAAATCGTTCCACGTGACGCTGGTCGTAGAGTGGCTGAGTTTGGGCGAAATCCGCCCCCGCGTCGATCTTCTCCTCGAAACGGGCCAGCTCCCTGTCCAGATCCTCGGCGGCGGGATTGACCGCAACGCCGATGGTGAAGTGAGTGGGCAGGCCCAGGTCCTGGCCAGCCAGGTCCTTGCCCTGGTTCAATCCCCTCATGATTCTCACCAGTCCCGTGGAGTTCACGTCATACACGGTGGTCGCTTTCGGGTAATCTCCCACCGCGGCTGGATCCCCGGTCAGGGCCAGCACCACGTGAATGCCCAGGGCAGCGGCGCCGAGGAGCTCTGACTGGATTCCAATGATGTTCCGGTCGCGGCAGGTGAAGTGCAGCACGGTCTCCAGGCCGGTCTCCTCCTGGACCAAGTGGGCCAGGGCGACGGCCGACATGCGCACCCGCGCCATGGGGTTGTCCCCGATGGTGGCCGCATCCGCGCCGGACTGCTTGAGCATCTCCGCCCCCTGGATCATGCGGGAGTAATCCAGGCCCTTGGGGGGATCGATCTCCACCGTGGTCACGAACTCCTTGCCCAGTTTCTGGGTGAAGCGTGTGCTGACCTGGGCTCGGGGTCGGGACTCGGGCTGAGCCGGGGGCTGGACCACCACCGTCCCGACAGCCCGCTTCCATCGGGGGCGTTGGTCGTGGACCACTTCGTTCATGGCCCGGATGTGTTCCGGCGTGGTGCCACAGCATCCCCCCACGATCGCAGCCCCCCGTTCGACGAACATCCGGGCGTACTCCCGCAAGTACTCGGGAGAGGAGAGCCACACGTTCCGCCCCCCCACCAGGGTAGGGTATCCGGCATTGGGCTGGACGGCCACTTTCCCATGGGTCTTCCCAATGTAGTCACTCACCACATCGTACGTTTCCTTGGGCCCGATGGTGCAGTTGATCCCCACCACGTCAGCACCGGCGGAGCCCAGGGCGTCCAGCGACACTGCCAGCTCATCGCCGAACACCGTCTTGCCATCCGCCAGGAAGGTCATGGAGGTGATGATCGGGAGCTGGCAGACGGACCGAGCATTGTTGTACGCCTCCAGGGTCTCCAGGAGGCTGGGGTGGGACTCGATCAGGAGCAGGTCCACGCCGGCATCCACCAGGATTTCAATCTGCTCCGCGTAAATGTGACCCAAATCCTCAATGGTGAGCTTTCCATAGGGCTTGACCAGGATGCCCAGTGGACCGACGGAGCCTGCGACGAATACCTCCCGGTCCCCCACCGCTTCCCGGGCGACGCGCACCGCCGCCCGGTTAATAGCGTCCAGCTTGTCTTCCAGCCCGTACTGGCGCAACCGCACCCGGTTGCTCGTAAAGGTGTTCGTCTCGATGATCTTCGCACCGGCGGCAATGTACTCTTCGTGGATCTTCCGGATGAGCTCAGGGTTCGTGAGGTTGATCTCGTCCCGGGCTTCCAGCGGTATGCCCTTGGAATGGAGGTACGTCCCCATGGCTCCGTCGCACAAGAGCACCTGCTCTTCCAGGACCTCGGGAAAGCGCCGCTTGGCCATAGGACATTTTGGTCAATCGTCATTAGTCATTAGCGATAAATTGGAGCCCGCTCCCCAATGACCAATGACTAATGACCATTGACAACCATTGACCCTTAATTATGCCACACCGGCCCAGCCAAATCCAAAGCACAAAAGGGCGCTCGGGAGGCGTGCTATAATACACAACGTGTCGCCCCGCAGGGAACAGAAGCGCCGGTCAGGCCACTGGAAGGTTAAGGTGGCGGCGGTGGTCCTGCTAACTCCCCTGTTGGCGGGCACGCTGGTCTTCCTCCACTATTATCACAAGTACGATCGCTTGATCGAGCGACGCCTGCGGGATACCTCGTGGAAG
>JACQTF010000018.1 GCA_016210925.1 Acidobacteriota bacterium
TTCCCCTGGAGTGTACAGGCGTTCCCGGATGGCCTCGCGACTGGACTGGGAAACGGGACAGATCAGGGTCCGACTCTGCTCCATGGTGACCACCCTGATCTGAGTGTCCACCAGGTTCTTTTGGTCAAGGATGTCCGGGCTATGGGTGGTCAATAGAATCTGTTTCTCGTTTGCAGCGTCCATGATCACCTCAACCACAAGCTCGGTGACGGCTGGGTGAACAGTCGCTTCAGGCTCCTCGATGGCAACAACGGAATGACGGCCTGGCTGGTAGACAGCCAAAAGGACACCCAACACACGTAATGTCCCATCGGACATGTTCAAGGCATCGAAGGTCCAAGGGTGCTTCAAACCGACATCCTGTTTGAACTGAAGCGTTTCTTTCTGTCCGACGGTCTGATACTCCACTTTCTTGATCCCTTCCACCACCTTGGACAGAAGTCGGCAAAGGCGATCGTACCGATCACCGCCATCGACATCCTCTCTGATGCGCTTGAGCACGGCCGCAGCGTTGCTCCCGTCCCAACCAAGACGGTGAAGGGCTCCAGGTCAACGGAAGCCTGTCCTATGCTTTTATAATTCCGGATTCGAACCTGTTTGATTCGTGACATCATGAACGAACCTGTACCTCGACCTGAAGCTCATTGCGAGAATAGCCGAACAGTCCGAGAAGTTCGCTACATCGGTCCATTATGTTGTTCGCACTAAGATTTGTCTCCACATAGATCCCGCTACCCGGGATCTCCTGCGGACTCTTCATGCCCTTGAAGTCCCTCCCGAAGTAAACTCTCTTGCGTCCACGTAAGTTCAGGACTCGATCAAAGTCGGCCGCATGGGCCTGATATAAGTCACCGCAGAAACCCATGAGGATATCTTTGTATGTAGATACCGGATGGCGTTGGCCCCTGAAGGTATATGCGAGGGGCCTTGTATTCGTGTAGATGCCTAAACGAGGGTCGCTGGCGACTGTGCGAGGCTGTGGCTCTGTGGGTCTGATTGAGTTCGGAGGGGCTGGCGGCGGGGTTTCCGTGGACCGGGCTGCACCCGCCAGATACTCTGCAAGAAGTTCCTGATCCGGTCGGTGGCCACACAAACTTTCCACCCTGTCGGCAAGTAAATCAAGAAGGACCTCATCTGGCTCCTGGCAGAGCCGATTCCAAGCGCGAGGGATCGCTTGTTTAATCAGGCGAGTTTTTTCCCTGCTTGCGTGTAAGGCTCGAGCGCGCACGACTGCGGAACCATTGGCGATGGCGTCGCGGCCCAAGAACTCGTTGAAGCACTTCGCAGCTGACTGAACCTCCTGCTGCTGAATGTCAATTGCGAAAAACTTACGTTGGTCCCAACTGCCCTGGAGAAGTGGGAGGTAGAGCCACCATAAAACGCCATTTGTGAGTACCGCAATTTCGACGCCATCACGAAATGCGTAGTCGAGCAACTGCTCCTGGTGCTGCTCAAGGTCTTGGTTCGTGCGCTTCACCTCGACAAAAACGGCGTTCTTCTCTCCTATTTTCAAGCAATAATCCACTCGCCCAGTGCCTACGGCAAACTGAGGGACAACCTCCCGAACATTGTCTCTGTCCCACCCCAATCGCGCAAGGATCGGAAGGATCGCTCCTTGACAGGTGGCCACCTCCCCGCTCAGGAAGAGCGTCCGGTCTCCACGCAGGCGCGATAAAAGGTCCTCTATTGATTCCAATGATTCCGACATGTCGCTGGCTCCACCACGAGCCGATAAGCATGCAGCGGAACACAAGATTTTGCGAACAGCTCGCGAAGCCCACCGTCTAGGTACAGCCGAGCAAGGCTAGCCATTCCCAAGTTCGCAAAAATACAAGTTAGATTCCTAATAACAGATTTTGAGCATAAGTGCGCGTCAATAAATAAGCTTTACAAAGCCGCAGCATTATGATATTCTTGAATCCGCATGGTAGCCGTGCGGGACATCGAAGAGAAATTGCGTCGACTATGGCCACACCTCAATGAACGAGGGCGCCGGATGCTGGCTGCGGCAGAAGCGGTGGCGATAGGATACGGGGGCGTGTCAGTGGTCAGTCGCGCCTGCGGCCTGTCTCGTGTCACGATCACGAAGGGGATCAGCGAACTCGCCGCAGCCCCGTTGCCAGAAGACCGCATCCGTCGTCCAGGAGGTGGGCGCAAGAGTCTGGCAGTGCGCGATCCCAAGTTGCTGGGCCTGTTGGAGTCTTTAGTCGAGCCGCTCACGCGCGGCGATCCGGAATCGCCGTTGCGTTGGACGTGTAAGAGTACACGAACGCTGGCACGTGAGCTGACTCGTCGGAAACACCGGATCAGCCACGAGAAAGTGGCCCAACTGCTTCGAGGGCTAGAATACAGTCTGCAAGGTAACCGGAAGACGGAAGAGGGGGAGGATCATCCGGCTCGGGATGCCCAATTCCGGCACATCAATAAAGAAGTGCGGCTGGCGCTAGCGGAAGGGCGGCCAGTGATCTCGGCGGACACGAAGAAAAAGGAACTGGTCGGCAACTTTGAGAACAAGGGGCGCCAGTGGCGCAGAAAGAAAACAGCGGAACACGTTGGCGGGCACGATTTTCCGGGTCCCGAAGTACCCCGGGCCTATCCTTATGGCATCTATGATCTGGGCCAAAACACGGGGTTTGTGAATGTGGGGACCGATCACGATACAGCTACCTTCGCGGTGGCCTCCATCCGGGGATGGTGGCGTCATGAAGGGCGACGGTTGTATCCCGGGGCTGCCCGGTTGCTGATCACAGCCGATGGAGGCGGCAGCAATGGATACCGCCTGCGGTTATGGAAATGGGAATTGCAACGCCTGGCCGACCAGACTGGTCTGTCGATTGCTGTTTGCCACTTTCCTCCTGGAACCAGTAAGTGGAACAAGGTGGAACATCGCCTCTTCTCCTTCATTTCCTCCAACTGGCGGGGCGAACCATTACGCGATTATCAAACCATCGTAAGTCTCATCGCTGGCACGACCACGGCCAAGGGGTTGAAGGTAACCTGCCGATTGGATCGCCGCAAGTATAGAGTCGGGCGAAAGATTACTGACGAAGAGATGGCTACCGTCAACATTACTCCTCTTCGCTTTCATGGTGAATGGAACTACGTCATTCATTCACACAAGTTATAAATGTTATTTATTGACAATTCCTAACTGGAAGAAAAAAGAGGGTTGGCCCGTATCTGAACTACGAAGCCCGAGTCGCGAGATCCTGTTCAGACACGCTGAAAGCCCGCGAGACCTCTTGGAGGGGGCAAAGCTTTTGCCGCGACGCTTTTGATAAAAACCACGGTTGCATCCGGCGCCGAAAGGCGGTATATAGAAGAGGCGCGGGAAGCGAACCCGTGCTGCACGTCTTCAGGCGCCCGCACTTGGGGGTCCTCCCAGGGTGCCAACGGTGGGTGCTTGGCCCCTGCCGTCCAAATCCTTTAACGATGATCACCACGCATTTGGAATCGAGGCACAGTGAGGCCATCCGCGGCAGGGCCTCCGAGCTGGTGGAAGCCGCCCTGGAAGGGCATGCCTTGACCAGGGAGGAAGCCCGCCTCTTGATGAGCCCGGCGGTGGAACTTGGTCCTCTGGCCGAAGCTGCCAGCACCCTGGCACGCCGGGGAAAGGGGACCGTCATCACCTTTTCCAAAAAGGCATTCTTCCCGCTGACGAATCTCTGTCGCGACTACTGCCGCTACTGCACGTTTCGGCGCGACCCGGGGGAGGAAGGCGCCCATACCATGACCCCCGACGAAGTGCTGGAGGTAGCCGGACGAGCGGCTCGGATGGGATGCAAGGAGGCCCTCTTCAGCCTGGGGGACAAACCGGAGCTGGCCTTCCCCGAAGCCCGAGAGCAACTGCGGCGGCTGGGATACGGAAGCACCATAGAATATCTGGCTGCCATCTGCCGGCTCGTCGCTACGGAAACTCCCTTGCTGCCCCACAGCAACCCCGGCCTGATGAGCCGTTCGGACATGGAGCTGTTGCGGCCTTGGAACGTCAGCATGGGCGCTATGTTGGAATGCAGCTCGCCCCGGCTCTCGCTGGCCGGCGGGCCTCACGACAGGGCACCGGACAAGGAGCCCGGCCCCCGCCGGACGAGCATTCGGGAGGCAGGTCGTCTGAACATTGCGTTCACCTCGGGGATCTTGATCGGCATCGGGGAGACCCCGGCGGACCGCGTGGACTCGCTGTTCGACCTGAGAGAAATCCATCAAGAGCACGGACATCTGCAGGAGATCATCGTCCAGAATTTTCGCGCCAAGCCTCGGACGGCCATGCGAAAGCACCGGGAGCCGGGCCTGGACGACCTGGTTCGCACCACCGCCGTGGCCCGGCTGATTTTCGGCCCCGCCATGAACATTCAGGTGCCCCCCAATCTGAGCCCGGGGACCTACGGGAGCTTGCTCGGCGCCGGCATCAACGACTGGGGGGGCATTTCCCCTCTCACCATGGACTACATCAATCCGGAAGCCCCCTGGCCTCTGATCCGAGAGCTGGGGGAAGTTACCGCGGGGCGCGGTTTGGTGCTCCGGGAGCGGCTTGCCATTTACCCGGAATTCATCCGCCCGGAGTTCGTACCTGCAACACTGCGAACGCAGGCCGAGGCATGGAGCCAGCGCATCGCTTTGGAATACGGGAGCTTCTCATGAGCCAAAAAGATCGGTCCGATCTGCTTCCACCGTACGAAGAATCACTGGAGGAGCTGCTGCGCCTCTCGCGGCCTGCCGTGGCGCAGGTCCTGGAGGACTCCCTGGCGGATCGGGAGATCACCCGGGAGGAGGCCTGCCGGCTGGCCGATCTCCAGACCCCGGAGCTGAAGGCCCTGGTGCGGGTGGCGGACCTGCTGAGGCAGAGAGAGGTGGGAGACGTGATCACCTACGTGGTGAACCGCAACATCAACTTCACCAACATCTGCTTTGTGGGCTGCCGCTTCTGCGCCTTCAGCCGCGGGCCCAGGGACGAGGATGCCTATTTCCACTCTCTGGAGACCATGGGGAAAAAGGCCCTGGAGGCCTGGGAGATGGGCGCCACCGAAGTCTGCGTGCAGGGCGGCCTGCCCCGAGGCCTGCCTGCGGGCTACTACAAGCAGATTCTCCTGGAGATCAAGAAGTGGACCCCTGAGATGCACATCCACGCCTTCTCTCCCATGGAGGTCAAATACGGCGTCGAGCTGCGGCGCATCCCCTTGAGGGACTATCTGCTGGAACTCAAGGAGGCCGGCCTGGGCAGCCTTCCGGGGACCGCCGCCGAGATCCTCAACGATGAGGTGCGGCAAACCATTTCCCGCAACAAGCTCTCGACCCGGGAATGGATCGAGATCATCACCACTGCCCATCGCCTGGGCATCCCCAGCACCAGCACCCTGATGTA
Organism: Acidobacteriota bacterium; assembly: GCA_016210925.1. Lineage (GTDB taxonomy): Bacteria > Acidobacteriota > UBA6911 > JACQTF01 > JACQTF01 > JACQTF01. Next base: position 5,363 of record JACQTF010000018.1, read on the forward strand.
CGGCCACCTGGAGCGCTTCGAGCATTGGGTGGACCAGCTACTCCTTCTTCGTTCCATCCAGAAGGAGACCGGCGGGTTGACCGAGTTTGTCCCTCTGGGATTCATCCACCACCACACGGACCTGTATCGGATGGGGCTCTCCCGGCCGGGCCCGACCGTGGAGGAGCACCTCAAGATTCACGCCGTGGCGCGGCTCTTGCTGAACGGATGGGTCCGCCACATCCAGATCGCGTGGGTCAAGTTGGGTGAAGAACTCTCCCAGGCCTGTTTGCAGGCGGGAGCCGACGACTACAGTGGAACCCTGATCGAAGAGAACATCTCGCGCATGGCGGGCGCGACGGAGGGTCAATTCCTCTCCCCCGTTGAGATGCACCGCCGGATACGGAAGCTGGGAAGGATCCCGGCGCAGCGCAGTACCACGTATGAGATCCTGCGCTACGACCCGCCCGACGACTGGCCGGCGACCCAGCCTGACGCAGCCCTCGCCAGACTCCTCTGAAGGCTTCCCCGGGAACGAAGATCACGGCGCCATCCGAGGCACCCGGACGGCATCAGCGGGTACTGGACCTTTTTCCCTTCTTTCGGGTTACAGATGACAGTAAGGGAAGCCAGGACTTGAGGGCTTGGGCCACATCTTTGACAATCACGTCAAAGTCGAGCTTGCGCTGGGCTGCTGGGAAAAGGTTAGCCAACTCCATCTTGGCACGGGAGGGATTGTAAGCATCGAGCTGTTTGATCGCTTTCTCCATGGTTGCGATTGGGTCAACGGGTTTGCCAATCTTCTCGTAGTACCTCATCTTACTCAGAAACAATCGCGAGTCGAATTCGATTCCGCGTAGCAAAAGCCAATAGACATCATAGATATCGCGCCCTGCCAGCCGCATCACAAGGGCACAAACTTTTTCGGCCAGCAACTCCTCTGATCCAAGCCGAGCCACTACCACGGCTCCGAGACCTAATGGGTGAGCAATCCGGGCTGTGCTGATCGGCGTTGGTGGTCGGAGGATTTTCTCCCGCAGGGAAATCTCCGCTATTACACGAAGCGGCTGCCGAAGACCGGGGACCGAGAACCGATAAACAGCGACAATTGATTGCGGCTGGAAATTGATTTCCACGCCTGTCGAGTGAGGGAGATCTTCCTGAACTTCCCTTAAGACCTTAATGAGCCGCTGAGTAGTCAGAGAAGCCGAACGCCGCGTGGCGTCCAGATCGCGTGAAAAACGCTCGCTGCCCTCCAACCGCAGGACGGTGCCGCCCTTCCATACCACTGCCCCGCGTATTTTCTGTTGCAGGAACCCCAGGAGTTGGGCTTCGTAGACCTCAGAGACGGTCAACTGGGGGTCCACTCGGAGTTGTCGTGCCCGGTCCAGAGCCAACCGTACTGCGTCTTCAACGGTCATTGTCAGGCTCCTCGCTCGAGAAGCCAGCGGAGAGCGAATTCTCTGAAGCCCGGCTGCCTATAGGCCTTCAGATATCGCTCGTAGCGTCCGGGTTTGAGTTGCGCAAAATCGATGTCTTCAGGCGAAAGAACGGACCGCTGTTTCTTGTAAAGGAAATACAGGAAATCGAGGACGGCTTTTTCGGGGTCAGCCAGTAAGACACCATCTTTAGCTTGTTGTCCGAAGAAAAGGTGAGGAGCCAGGTGCCGATATACGAATCTGTGGCCCTCAAGCGTTTTGGTGGCGTGCTCGCGACGGGCAATCAGCCGGGTGGTCACATAGGTGTAGACTGTAATGCCGGTCTCGCAGAGGCGGTGCCGGTCAAGTGCGGTTTCCGCGGAAAGATAGGAGGGACTCACCCAGCGCTGTCCGACAATTTCCGGCCTGTAGCCATTCAGCCGATCCACGTAAAGCCCTCGTCGCACCCGAAGCAGAACGCCATCGCGGACCAGAGCGCGGATTGCCTCAGTGGCTCGGGAGGGATGAGGCCGCTCCAAAAGGACGGCCAAGTCAGGGTTCGAGTAGGCCCCTCCATGGGCGGCGTTGAGGCTGCGCAGCCGCTCCGAAATCGCAGAAAGAGACAACATAAAGAAATAACGAAATTTTCGTCATTACGATATCATGCTTTCCTCCTGTTCTCAACATCAATGATCAAGGAAGAGGTTGTCTTCCAGGTCGAGGATCGGCCGGTGCTCCGCGCCTATCCCGAAAACCAGCCGGGTTGCGTACGTGTGGCGCAGGGCTCTAGTGTCATCGATGCTCCCGATGCGCTGCGTAGCCACATTCTGGAACACGGGACGGGTGTGTTCCCACGAGTAGTATGACGAGAAACCAAGTCCCAGGCGTCATACCAGTTCGAGGTGGTGTCCATCTGGCGTCCATGACCGTGTCAAGACAGAGCAAGAATTAGAGAAATATTCCATACCAGGATGGGGCTGTAATTAGAAGATGGAAAGGGGCTTGGCTCGTGTCTTCAAGTATTTGATTAGCGAGTAAAAGTCCCGATGAATTCAGATTGTTTTGACAACGGGCTGGACAAATCCCTTCCTTTCGGCTATGTTGAGCTGGATGAAACTGCTCAGCTTGGCCACCCGCGAGCGGATTGAGGAGCTTGAAA
>JACQTF010000091.1 GCA_016210925.1 Acidobacteriota bacterium
ATGTGGGGCAGGCGCCTGGATTTTTCGTGTATGTGGCTGCCGTTTTCGTGGCCGACTTGATGCTGATCTTCATGTGGAACCGCCAGTTTTACGTGGTCAGGGAGTTCGGCATTGATGTCCTCCGGCTGACAGCCTTTTACGACCTGAATCGTCGCATCTTCCGTCTCTATCCCGGGCTGCGGCGCAGCGTCAATGGCTCGGTGGTCCTCATCAGCGCCGCCTTCATTGCCTATGCCCTTTGGGTGCCGCCCAAGACCTCCGGCTGGTGGTATACGGCCTACTTCGACCTGCACACCAGGCTGATTCAGTGGAGCGCTTTTCTCATGGTGCTGGCGGCTTCCTTGATCTATGTGTACAATCTCTGGGTGCCCAGGCTGTACAAAACGATCGTCATGGGTTTTCTCTTCTATCTTTTCCCCAATGCCCTCTTTTTCCTCATCCTGGCACGTGTGCAGGAGTCGGGCCGAAATTTGATCAGCTTGGCCAGCTCCTTCCTTTTTCTGGTCACCCTCTCCATCTGGATATGGGGAGTCGTGCGCCCTCCGGTTGAGCTGGAGACATCGTTGGCGGGAGTGGCTGAAGAACCGAGGCGCATATGATTGGCTGGATCTTATTGGGCCTGCTGGCCTTCGCATGGCTGTTCCTGATCCTGCTGGCGCGGCGCAACGAGGCGCGGGTGGCTCGAGAATGGCAGGCTCTGCTCAGCCCGGAAATCCGCACCTTTGCCGAGCAGGTCGGGGGAACCGTCCGGGCGCGGAACGCGATGCTGGAGCTGGCCATGGGACGGGCGGTGCAAGTGCAGCGACTGCGGAACGTGGAGGAGGCCATCCAGTTGCTGGACGCGGGCTGCCAGATCCTGAGGCAATTCACCCCGTCCTTGCTGGCCCTGCTGGGGGTCCTGGGACGGTTTTCCCGCATGGTGGTGGCCCTCACCCCGGTCGAGCCCCTGTGGCCAGGCGATTTCAACCTGGCCCATATGGTGACCCTCTCCTACCTGCACCAGATGATGCACCGCATGCTGGTCTCGGCCCGCCAGCGTCTGAGGCTGAAGATCTACATCCTGGGGAAGGGAATCCAGCTCACTACGGACTTCCTGCTCGCCGGCGCCAGGGCCATCTTCCAGGAAAAGTCCGAAAAGGACGAGGACTGGGAGCTGATCGCAGCGGGGTTCAGCGATTACCGCACCCTGTCCGAAGAATCGCTGCGCACCTTCGACCTGCTGCTCCGGTCGCTGCCACCCCAGGCGGCCCAGCAGTTGAAGAATCGGCTGCTGCAAGGATAGCTTTGCGCGAGTGCCGGCGCGGGTTCGATCAAAACGGTTTGGGCGCCATGAAGACCAGCAGGAGCAGTTTTTCCTGGGTCTGATTTCGGACGGAATGCTCCTGGCCTGCGCGGGCGATGGTGCTCTCGTGGACTACCAGCTCCTGCTCTTCGCCCGCAATCCGGAACAGGCCCTTTCCCTCGAGGACGACATAGACCTTGTCACATTCCGGGTGTTGGTGGGGACGCTGCTCCTGGCCGGGCAGGAGGCAATACAGGTCGCACAGCATCCGCTCGCTGTCGAACAGCCCAACCTTTTGCATCTTTTCCCGCAGGTAGCGCGCCGCGTCTGGGACTCTTTTGACTTCCATGGGACGTAGAGTGACGGGGTGACCCTATGGCTTCAGCTCCGGGGCCCACTGGGGTGCATGGGTATACAGCTGCAATTCGGTCTCGGAGACGGCCGCGTCCACCATGGCCCCCACTGCCAGATGAGATTCCGCTTCTTCCACCGGCCCCAGCTCGGCCCGGGTTTCGGGGTGCGGAGGAATGAAGAGCGAGCAGCAGTCCTGGTCCGGCAGGATGGAGATCGGATAGGTCCCGATCTGCCGTGCCAGCTCCACGATTTCCTCCTTGTCGTCGCCGACCAGGGGCCGCAGGATCGGCAAGGAGGTGGCCTGGGAGATCACCTGGATGTTCTCCAGGGTCTGGGACGCCACCTGGCCGATGCTCTCCCCCGTCACCAGGGCGGAGGCGCCCTCCGGGCGGGCCAGCGCTGTGGCGATCCGGGCCATGAACCGCCGGTACAGGACCACGCGGATCTTAGGTTGGGCGAAGGCTACGATCTGGCGTTGGATCTCGGCGAATGGAACCAGATAAAGCCGGCAGTCGAACTGGTAACGGGTCAACAGCCGGACGATCTGCTTGGCCTTTTCCTGGGACTCCTGCGACGTGTGGGGAAAGCTGTGGAAATGGACGAAGTGGACCTTGCACCCCCGCTTCATGACCTTGTACGATGCGACGGGGGAATCAATGCCGCCTGAGAGCAGGGCCATGACCCGGCCGCCGGTGCTGGTGGGCAACCCTCCCGGACCCCGCTCCTTCTCGAAATAGATCAGGGCGTATTTTTCCGCCAGATCGATGAAGCAGGTCAGCTCGGGATGAGTCAGGTCCACCCGGGCGCCGCTCCGGGCCTGAACGAAAGCCCCGACGCGCTGGTTCACCTGCGGCGACGTATAGGGCAGGGATTTCTCCGCCCGCTTCGCTTCGATTTTGAAGGAGCCGAACGAGCGGTGGCGGATCAATTCCCAGGCGTCTGCCTGAAGCTGGTCCAGATCCTGAGAGGAGCGCCAGGACTGGGAAAAGTGCACGATCCCGAAGACGTGCCGGAGGCCCTCCTTGATCTCCGGGAGCGGAGAGAGACCGTTCAGCTTGAGCAGCAGCCGTCCCGAGATGCGGCGCACCCACTCGTACTCCAATCCTTCCAGGGCGCGCTCCACGTTGTGCTGCAGCTTCCCTTCGAAAAAGGCACGGTTGCCCTGTTTCAGAGCGATCTCGTGATACCGGAGGATGAGGTAGCGTTCCACGATGTGTTCGGTATCCCTCTCGACCCCTGCGCTATCCCTTGATGATCCTCGGCAGCATCATCTGGTGATGCGGACAGATGGAGGAAGGGTTCTGATAATGGCAGCGGACAAAGGCAACCATGTACTCGCGCAGTCTTTCCAAAGGAACGATTTCGTCGACATAGCCTCTTTTGGCGCAATAGAGGGGGCGCGAGTGGGCGTGGTATTGGCGGACCATGGCATTCATCCTGTCCATCACTGGCTGCAGCGGGTTTCCGGCATCCTTCTCTTTGACCAATCTTCTGGAAAAGGCGGCAACGGCGGCTGTCTCGCCGTGCATCACGTAGATCTCCGTTGTGGCTGTGCCCAGGGTAAAGGCATTGTTCCGATTTGCTTGCGGTCCGCCCATGATGTAGTGAGCCGCCGCGGTGCCCTTTCTAAGGACAATGGTGAGCATCGGCAGATCGGAATCCTCGATGGAGTATATCAATGCCTGGCCCAGGCCCAAAAGCTCCGCTTTCTCCGCGATGTCTCCGACGTCAATTCCCGATGTATCCTGGACCCACAGCATGGGGACCCTGTCTCTTGCGCAATGGGTCACGAATTCGTTCATCTTGATAAGTCCCTGGCGGTATAGTTTCCCGCCGATGCCCACATATTTGCCTTCTGCATATTCGGGATAGTTTCTGCCGAGAAGACCCTGTCTGTTGGCAACGACGCCAAGGAGGAAGCCATCGATCTTTACCAATCCGCAGTACACCTCTGGCCCATAGCCCGGTCTGAACTCCATGTGTTCACTATGGTCGATCAGTCTGGCGAGCACCTGCTCCATCGTGTAGATCATCTTTTGGTTCAGAGGAACGATGTAGGGCAGGTCCTCGGGCGAAAAGCGGGGAGGACCCGGCTCGGCCACCCTGAAATGCTCGGGGGCGTACACAGGCATGCCGGCCATGCATTCCCTCAGGGCGTTCAAGACCCCCTCTTCCGTGTCGAAGACCTTCTTAAAAAAGCCGGTCTGTTCATAGTGGACGCCCACTCCGCCTGGGGGTGTGCTCCTGGACTTTCGAGCAGCCTCGATGATCTGTTCCGCCCCCGCTTCGTCGAAGCCGCCCTTGGGAGCCATGCCGCTCAAGATGCCGCCACCGCCCACGGCGATGTTGGCCTTTTTGTGGGCAAAGATGATGCCGGGGCTGATGCCATGGTAACCCCCGCCGGCGGGATTGGTGCCGAAAACCCCCACGATGACTGGTATTCCCTTTTGCAAAAGCTCCGCGTGTCTGAAGAAGGTGCGACCATTCAGGCGCCGGCCTGCGTAGACCTCCTCCTGCTGGGTGAGTTTGACGCCGCTGCAATTGAGCACCCATACCAGAGGTATCCGCAGCCTTTCCGCAATGTCTTGGGCTCTGAATATTTTCTCTGCCTGGCCGGGAATCCAGGCGCCGGCCAGAACCTTGTTGTCGGATGCGATGACGGAAGCATATCTCCCGGAAATCTTCCCCAGGCCGTAGATGACGCCCGTACTCCCCTCTTCATTGGATAAAGGATCGTAAAGGCTCTCCAGGGGGAGGAAGGTCCCAGGGTCCGCGAGCAGGTCGATGCGCTCCATGACCGTTTTCTCGCCGCGGGCATGGAGTTCCCGTGCGGGCAACCCGGCGTTTTCAACAGCCCCTCGTGCGGCTTCCACTTTCTTCTCCTCTTCGCGAATCTGCGCTGCATTCTGCTCCATCTCCTGGCGCTCGTGGGGGCGCAGTTCGCTTCCCATCTGTTTCATCTTTTCGAAATAGGGTTTCATGAGGTTGCCTCCGCTCTGGGCATGGCGAAACCGGAGATGCGGGGAGCTCGTGTTGGAGCGATCCTGGTCGAGGTGGTTCTCTCCAACCGGGCGCCCGTCCTAACGTTTCCCGAGCACGTAGCCGGAGATGATCAATTTCTGTATGTTGCTTGTCCCCTCGACGACCTGGTACGACTTGGCGTCCCGCAGGAATCGTTCGACGGGATATTCGGTGGAGTATCCGTAGGAGCCGAAGATTTGCATTGCGGTGTTCGCCGCTTTCACTGCAGCCTCGGCGGCGAAATACTTCGCTGTGGAGACCTCCAGTGTGCAGCGTACCCCTTTGTCCTTCTTCGCAGCGGCCTTATAGACCAACAGGCTTGCCGCTTCGCCTTCGACGTACATCTGAGCAATCTGGTCCTGTATCATCTGGAAATCGCTGATCCTCTGCCCGAACTGTTCCCGTTCGTTGGCGTATTTCACTGCTGCCTCGATGCAGGCACGCCCCACGCCCACGGCCCGGGCCGCGCAGGAAAGACGCGTGTTGTCAAGCATGCTCATGCAGATCTTGAAGCCGTCGCCCTTCTTGCCCAGGAGCGCGTCCTTTGGAACCTTTGCATCCTGGAATACGAGCTCACCGGTGGGTGCACAGTGAAGGCCCAGTTTCGTCTCGATCGGGACCGTGGTGATTCCAGGTGTGTTCTTCAGGTCACAGATGAAGCACGACATGCCGCGGTGTTTGGCTTCCTTATCGGTGTACGCGAAGATCAGTCCCATGTCGGCGACCTGGGCATTCGAGATCCATGTCTTCTGACCGGTGAGCACAAAGCCATCGTCCGTCTCCACAGCGGTTGTCCGCATGGAGGCAACGTCGGAACCGGAGCCGGGCTCGGTGATGGCAAAGCAGCCGAACATCTCGGCCGAGACCAGTGCAGGGAGGTACTTTCTTTTCTGCTCCTCGGTGCCCCAGTGGAGGATGGTGAGGCCGGGGCCGATGGTCTGCATGTTGAACGGGAGTCCCCAAGACGCGCTGACCTTTGCGATCTCTTCGGTGATCACGACGGAGCTGAGGAGCCCGGTGCCCGTCCCGCCATATTCTTCGGGTATGACGACTCCGAAGAAGCCCAGGTCGGCCATCCTTTTCACAATCTCTCGGCGGAAGCGGTGTTCCTTTTCGTCCTGTTCCAGCGTGGGGGCGATTTCCTTCTTGGCGAATTCCCTTGCCACATCCCGCATGGCGAGGAGCTCTTCAGAAAGTTCAAAGCTCATACCGGGTCTCCCAATGGTAGACGAATAATCGAATTCCCCCTGCGACCATTCTCCTGCTCACTGGCCACGTGTCAGCTCTGACGCCGTTGACTGGGGTCAGGCTCCAGCTCAATATAGCCGTTATGACGGGCACTTTCAACTGGGGCTCCAAGTTCCGTCGGCTCCTTTTGGAGATCGTGGAGCCCGGCTCCGTGGCGCTGGACGTGGGTGCGGGAGGGGGCTATCCCTCGCTCCTGATGGCGGGGCGGATGGGCTGGGTAGTGGGGGTGGACCGGGATGCGTCCGCCCTCGCCGGGGCGCGGCGGAAAGCAGCAGAATTGGGCCTCAAGAACGCGATCTTTGTTCAAGGGGATGTGGAAGCGGAAGACTACCTGGATTACCTCCAGTGGGTCCCGGCTCTGCCGAAGTTCTTCGACCTGGTGGTGGCTCATCTGTGCCTGTCGGACGCCGTCGTCCAGCGCGCGTCGCGATGCCTGAAGCGCGGAGGCTATTTCCTGCTGGCTGCCTTCCACGAAGACCAGTGGAAAGAAGTGGGCGGCTCCCGGTTTTCCTATTCGGAAGCGCGCCTGAAGGCCGCGCTCCAGGAGCAACACTTCCGGGTGAAGGACTGGCTGGTGGAGCGGAGCACAGAGCCCTTCCGGAGCCTGGAGGACGCCCGCGAGCGTTTGGGCGACGCGGTCGTGGGCCGGTGGCAACAGGACGGGCGCTGGGCAAGGCTCCAGGAGAACTTCCGAGTGGGCAACCCCCATGTGACCCAGAGCCGTATCGTGGCCCTTTGCGTCAAAGAGGGTTTACAAAGTTTGGAGCCGTGAATTATAGTCAATCTTTTTTTGAGGTGCTCCAGGAAACCGCAGGCGGGGGCTGTACATGTGGGCGATCTTGTTGGACTGGGGTTCGTTCCTTCTGATCTTGCCTTTCTTGATCGGCGTCGTCGTGATCCTGCTGGTTGCCGCTCTTCTGATGCTGTTGATTTTTGGCGAGTTCAAGTAGCTTTTCGCCGGATCACGCAACGGCGGGGCTAAGCCTCCCGCCCGCTCGAAGCCTGTGCAAAGTCCTCCGGACTTTTCGTCAAACTCCTCACGTTCCCCCATATCCCACCGTGACCTTCCCGCTTTCCAGGATCACGGGGACCTGGCGGGCACCTCCGGTCAGACTCAGCATCTCCTCCAGGGCGCTGGGATTCCGTTGTACGTTCAGGTACTCGAAAGCAATTTTCTTTTTGGCGAAGTCCTCACGG
>JACQTF010000007.1 GCA_016210925.1 Acidobacteriota bacterium
AAAGCTTCGCATCATCCCCCAGATTACCCGATAATCTAATGGGTCTAGCCACTTTCAGGTGAACATAGTTCCTGTGGCTACCTTTGCCGCCGCGATCAACAAAGCCAGCTCTCTCCAGTTCGGTTATAAGTTCTCGTATTTTCGGCGGCACAGCGGATTCCGTTGCATCTCTGTCGCATAACGGATCTGGCGATCAGCCGCGCCGAGGCGAGTGCTTTTTGCGAGCCGAGGGAACCGCCGCAGGCAGCGTCGGCTGCAGCGCCGTGTTGGGCAGCGCGGCACCTACCGAGACTCCGGAGAGAAGTGATGCTGAAGGTGCCGAAGGGTCGCTGCATTGCCGCGATCAAAGAACGCCCGCATTCTCTGCGACTCTTCGTCTGCTCGAAAGCCCAACCCCCCGATGCGCACTCGCGTTCGGCCTTGCCCAGCCGTCTCAAAGTAGATGGCCGTCCACATCTCGCCGACCGCGTTCGGGAATGGAAAGCCATCGGGAAACTTTGCCACTCTGATCGAGATCATTCTGCCGGGTTCAAACGACAGGATCGTGTTCTCTATCGTCTGCGCATCGCCGAGTGCCCCTTGCGGGTTGTAGTTCGTTCGCATGAGCCCACCGAGCCGCAGGTCGATTTCCGCGTGTGGAGCCAGCCAGGCCCGCAGAGCGTCGTTGGCCGTCCACGCGGTCCACACCGCCTCGACCGACGCTTCGACAACACCTTCAGAGACGATTGGGCTGGTGTCCTGAGCACTCACACGTCCAACGAGGACCGCAATCATGCCCAGCGCCACCGTTGCTCGTTTCATTGTCCTTCTCCGTGCCGCGATGCGGTTTCCGTCTGCCCAACGGAGTATGCTGGTCAGCATATGCTGGTCCAAGACCCTCGATAAACACGGCGATTGTCTGGGTTTTCCAAGGACTTGTCAAGGCCCTTCGGAACCTGTGGTTGCCGACAAACACTGGTCAGCATAATCCCATTATGGCTGCCACGGACTGATGGCCAGGGTCAGCGCGTCTGCGGGACTACGAACTCCTCTTCAGCCTCGATTTAAGACATGGGTGTAGATCATCGTCGTGCTTACATCCCTGTGACCCCGGGGCTCCTGAACGGTCCGGATGTTGGGGGAGCGTGCGGCAGGAAGAGGAGGCGCTCCCTGGCTGTGATTCTCACCTTATCCTCCGGCCGCTTCGCGCCGGGGACTCTCTTGTGACCGGTGCCACAGAAGCGCCGGGAGCTCTCGGCCGCGTCAAGTGAGGGGAACGGTCAGGACCGGGCACGGCGCTTGCCGCAGCACGCGATAATGGGTGGACCCGAAGAACTGGGCACGCAGGGGCGAAATGGGGTGCACTCCCGTGACGATCAGGTCGATGTGCAACGTCTCCGCGAGCTTCAGGATTTCCCGGGCGGGGTTTCCCGTGCGCACCTCCGACGCGATCTTGCACCGTGAAGACATGTCGGTTGGGATCAAGCTGGCCAGCCGGGCATACTCGGGAATTGCCCGGCGATCCATTACGAGCTCCGGTGCGGCAGGCAACTCCTCCACCACGTGGAGCAGGCTGAGCTCCGCCCCGTACTCCTCCGCAGGAGAGAGCGCGTAGTCCAGAGCCCGGGCGGCTTCCCCACGAAAATCCACCGGGCAGAGGATGCGCCTGAGCTGAGTCCGCTCGGGCCCGATTTCTGCCCGCTGTTCGGCGGGACTGACAGTCAGCACCGGGATCGTGGTGCGGTTGGCCACTTTCTCCGCAACCGACCCCAGGAAGAACTTGCCCAACATCCCGAGGCCGTGAGTTCCCATCACGATCAGGTCCGCCTGCATTTCGGCAGCGGCAGCCAGGATTTCCTGATGGGGCTTGCCCCGTGAGACCACCGGTTCCACCAGAACGTCCTGCAGTTGCCGGCTCCCCAGGATGTTCTTCAGCTCTTTCTCTGCCTGTTCCTGTGCCTCCACTTGGATTTGCTCCGCTTTGTAGGCCAGCTCAGGGACGGGGTAGAAGCCTTCCAGGGCCGTGACGACCTATTGAAGTTAGAGCCGGGCTCCGTACCGCTTCGAGAACGAAGCGGCGTAGCTGAAGGCCTTGCGCGAGGGCTCGGAAAAGTCCAGGGGACAGAGGATGGTGTCAAATCTTAGCATCGGTGCTTCCTTCCAGTTTCTCTCCAGGCATCCCGTGGGCCACAGGCGTCAACCCATAACGCCAGGTCAACCTAAGAATTCAAGGGCGTGGCCTCGACGGCGGTAGTATTTCTTCACCTCCTCGAAGGTCAGTAACACCAAGGTGCCGTGAAAAGCGAAAAGGTAAACGTGCCAGGGGAGCGGCGCGAAGTAGTAGATAGTGGAGAGGGGCGTGTAGAAGAAGAGGTAGCACAGGAGGAGCTCAAAAAGGATGCCGAGATCGATGAAGGGGTTGGAGACAAAGTTCAAGACGACGTGATGCCGGTCCAGGAAACGTGCCGCCCAAGCCGTCAGGGGGACGATCAACGGCCGCTCCAGCTTGACGCCCACAGTGGACAGGAGCATCAACAGAAACTTGAGGGGGAAAAGGACCAGGCCCGAGAGGAGGGCGAAGAAAGCCTTGACGGTCTCCATCTGAGTGATGCCGGAGATCTGGTAGTCGAGTTGCACCCGGGCGATGTACCGGACGGGGCGCCAGTGGGCGAGGGCGTCGAGGAGCTCACGGCGACGCAGCGGGTTCAGGAAGTTTCGGGCAAACAGGGAAGTCGTCCACGAGCGCCTGCAAAGGACGTTGGCGATCTGGGTAGTCACCGTCGGGAAGAAGTAGGCGGTGAGGGTCTGGAGGTAGGCCGGGGAGGCTCGTTCCAGTTCCAATCCTGCCGGCCCGGGGGGCATGGCGGCAAGGGACTGGCCCGGGCGCCAGTAGCCCAGGATCCAGCCCATGTAATAGTAGGTCGCATAGCAACTGAACGCCAGCAGGCTTCCCTGGACGAAGTAGGAGCGGAGAATGAACTTCAGGGAGAGAAGCTTTTCGTCCCGGCGGCGCGGCGGACGCTCCATGATCCCTTTTTCCGGCGGCTCCGCCCCCAGGCCCATGGCCGGAATCAGATCGGTGCCCACGTCCACCGCCAGGACCCCCATCACGGTCATGGCCAGCGGGAGGCCGGGGAAAAGCATCCAAGAAACGTAGGGGTACATCTCCTGGGGATTGCTGTTCAAGACGTAGGCCGCAAATCGTTTGATGTTGTCGAAGATGGCGCGGCCCTCCTCGATCGCGGCCACGATGGAACTGAAGTTATCGTCGGTCAGGACCATGTGCGCGGCTTCCTTGGCCACGTCATTGCCGCGCAGGCCCATGGCGATGCCGATGTCGGCCTTTTTCAAGGCGGGGGCGTCGTTGACGCCGTCCCCGGTCACGGCCACGATTTCTCCCATGTCCTTGAGCAGGGAGACGATGCGGAGCTTGTGCTCGGGAGAGACGCGGGCAAAGATGCTTTCCCCGCTGGCCAGGATGCGGCGTAGGTCTTCGTCCTTCAGATCGGAGATCTCAGCCCCGGTCAGAACCTTGAGCTGGCCGCCATGGCCCAGGCCAATTTGTTGCGCGATGGTGGCTGCCGTCAGCGCGTAATCCCCCGTGATCATGAGGACCCGGATGCCGGCCGCGTGGCAGGCCCGAATGGCCTCCGGGACCTCGGAGCGGATCGGGTCGGACATCGCCGTCAGGCCGAGAAAGACCAGCCGTCTCTCCACCCGGCCCACCTCATAGACGGTCTCCTCCTGGAGTTCCTCATCATCCCGGTAGGCCAGAGCCAGGATCCGAAGGCCCCGGCTGGCCAGGGCGTCGTTCTCCGCGACGATCCTGCGACGCTGCTCGTCGTCGAGGGCATGCACCTGCCCCTGCCAAAGGATGCGATCGCAGTGCTGGAGGGTTTCCAGCGGGGCCCCCTTGGCGTAGACGGTCTTTTCCTTGTGTCCTTCCAGCCTCACCACCACGCTCATCCGCTTCCGAACCGATTCGAAGGGGTTGACGTGGAGCCGGAGGTGGGTGCCGCGGATGCGGGCCTTCTCGGCCAGGGCCAGTAGCGCGCCCTCAGTGGGATCGCCCAGGATGCGGTAGTCGGAGCCCGTTTTTTCGAGCCGGGCATTGTTGCAGATGAAAGCGCATTCCAGGAGACGGCGCAGGGCGGGCCACCGCGAGATCTCCTCCAGCGAAAGCGAGCGGCCCTCGAGAGAAAACTCTCCCCGCGGCTGGTACCCGATCCCCGAGACCTCCACGACCTGCCCGTCAATGTAGACCTGGTTCACCATCATCAAGTTTTGTGTCAGGGTGCCGGTCTTGTCGCAGCAGATGACCGTGGTGCAGCCCAGGGTTTCCACGGAGGGAAGGCTCTTGACCAGGGCGTGTCGCTTGGCCATCCGAGTCACCCCCATAGCCAGGGAGAGGGAGACGGTGGGAAGGAGGCCCTCGGGGACGTTGGCCACGAACAACCCGATGAAGAAGACAAACGCCTCGACGAAGGAGAGGCCGGCCACCAGGGAGCCCAGCAAGAGAAAGGCCAAACCCAGGGTGCCGGCCAGGCCGGCGATGGCCAGGACAGTCCCACGCAGCTCTTTCTGGAGCGGGCTCTCCTCGGCCCGGATGGCCTGTGTGAGGCCGGCGATCTTGCCGATCTCTGAATGCATCCCGGTCCCGAAGACCACCGCCCGAGCGCGGCCTCGGACGAGCGCCGTCCCTGCGAAGACGATGTTCGGAAGCTCGATCCAGAGGAACTTGCCTGGGATCAAGATGGGTTGGTCAGACTTGTAGCGTTTCGCCGAAGTGGATTCGCCGGTCAGCGTGGAGTTGTCCACTTCCACCTCGAAGGCCTCGATCAGCCGGGCGTCGGCCGGCACGATGTCCCCCTCCTCGAGGAGGACCACGTTGCCGGGGACCAGGGTCCCGGCGTCGATCTCAATCAGCCGCCCGGCCCGCATCGCGCGGCATTTCTGGGACATCAAGTTTTGGAGGGTCTCCACCGCACGGTCGGATTTGTGCTCCTGGAAAAAGGAAAAGAGGGCGTTCACGAAGATCACGGCCAGGATGGCGATCCCGAGCTGGGGCATGTCCACCCCGGGCACGAAGCAGAGCAGGGCTGCCAGCCAGAGGAGGATGGCGAAAAAGCTGAAAAAGTTCCGGAGCAGCTTTAGATACGAGGGTACTCTCCTGGTTTTCTTGAGGAGGTTCGGTCCATAGAGCGCGAGGCGTCGTTGGGCCTCCGGGGCCGGCAGTCCCTGCTGCAGATCGGTTTGCAACTCGAAGGCCACCTGCATCTGAGTGAGGTTGATGTAAGTGGCGCGACCGGCCTGCTGCTCCCCTCGAGCGATGACTTTCAGGACGCCAGAGGCCTCACGCGCCGCCAGGAGGTCGTTTCGGACGCTGGGGAGAAGGGAGGAGATTCGCTGCAATCGCTGGAGGTGTTCTGCCGCCTGGTCGGCCGGGGTGGCCAAGAGCAGGATGACCTTGATGATCTTGTCGTTGAGCCGGACTCCCTCGGGCGAAAGCCCCAGGATCAACTCTGGACCCGGCAGGCCCTCCACGCGGACATGGGGAATGGCGATGTTTTTGTCGAGGTAGCTGTAGCGATCCAGGTTCCCAGCGGCCAGGGCCGACCGGAATTCCGCCAAGCGGTCAGGAAAGGACGAGCGCCTCAGAAGCTCATCCAGCACCTGCGGAAATGCCCCCTTCAGGCCGAGGACAATTTTCTCGGGCTTCAGGAGTTCCAGGATCATTGCAGCTCATGCCGCCGGAGAGGTTTACGCAGCGCGCGACTCTGAAGAACTCGGCCGGCGTGATAGAGCAAAACGGAGGCGACCGTCAAACCAAGGATCAAAACCTGGCTGACCTCATAGCGGCCGGAGGCCGGGCCCAGGATGAGAAGGCAGACCAGCAGCGCCAGGTGCTTGCCGGCCTTGATCAAGAAGGCGGAGGTCATCACACAGGCCTTGAGAACTTATGCTTTTAGCTGTAGATGAATCTGCACGAGGCCCAGCAGTCGATCCCGTCCGATGATGCCCAGAAGCTTTCCATTTTCCACGACCGGAATTTGGCTGACGTTTTCCTCGTTCATCACCTGTAAAACCACATCAATGTCCGTGTCGGGTGAAACTTTCACCATCTGTTGTTCCGGGACCATGACTGCTTGAATCGGGGTGAGTGCCCATTCGTCCTTCGGCACTTGTGTAATCTCGTGCAACGTGACCAGTCCGCGGAAACGATCACCGTCCATCACCATCGAGCATCGAGCGCCCTGGCGCAACAAATAATTCTCCACCAGATCGGCCAGGCTGATGGTGCCCGGGAGTTGCAAACATTCCCCGGTCATGACATCGCGCGCCTTGATGCCTCGGAGAGCATGGCGAAACCTCGCTTGCAGGGCGGTGCTCTGCGCCGCGTGGAGGAGAAACCAACCGATAAAGCCGATCCAGAGCCCGCCGAAGAAATTGCCCGCAAGTGCTTGCCAGATCCCGAACACGATGAAAGCGTAGGCGAAGAACTGCCCCGAAGCCGCCGCCGCCGCCGTCGCACGTTCGAAACTGCCGGTTAATTTCCAGACCAAGGAGCGAAGCACGCGGCCTCCATCCAGAGGAAATCCGGGAATGAGGTTGAAAAGGGCAAGCATCAGATTGATTCGTCCCAGCCATTCCGCCTGTGACGAGACGCCTTCTGCGGTCCCCTGGGTCAAAAACCTGATGCCATGGAAGACCACACCCAGGGCGGTGCTCACCATGGGCCCGGCGATGGCAATGTTGAACTCGTGTGCGGGTTTCTCCGGCTCTTTGGCAATCTGGGCCACACCGCCGAAGACGAAGAGGGTGATGGATTTGACGGGTATGCCGTACCTCAGGGCCAGCGCGCTGTGCCCCAATTCATGCAGCACCACCGAGCCGAAGAAGAGAAGGCTGGTGGTGATCCCAAACACGATGTGCTCGGCAGAGGTCCAGGTCGGATGCAAATGAGCAAACTGCGTGGAGAGCGACATCGTGATGAGCACGAAGATAATGAACCAGGAGTAGTCCAGCCCAAACGGAATGCCGAGAATTTTCCCAAGCTTCAACGATTGACCCTGCATGAGAACTCCTTTGGCGCCTCGCGCCTTCTATCCAGAATGCCCGATCTCACACTGGACCTTTGCGCCAGGCCCCATGCCGCGTCACGCTTTTTCAATGCGCACCGCCGTGACCTTGTACTCCGGTGTCTTTGCGTAGCGATCTCGGTGAGGGCTGGTGACGTCATTTAAGAATACCTCCGCGGTATGGAAAGTGGCGAAGAGTTCTCCTGATTTGACCGCCGGATTGACTTTCACGGGCAGCACGGCTGTACCGTGACGGCTGCAAATTCTCACCCTCTCCCGGTCCCGAAGTTCCAGTCGCTCTGCGTCCCGGGGCGAGACGTCCAGCGCGTCCGTGGATCGCAGCACGGTGTTGCGGGTGCGCAGGGTCATAGTACCCGCGTTAAACTGGTACAAGGATCTCCCCGTTGTGAGCAGAAAAGGGAATTCCGGGGTAGCCGTCTCGCTGGTGGGATGGTACTCGACCCGGCGAAGCACGGCGCGCTTGCCCACGGGGAAGGTCTGGCTGTGTAGAATCTCCGTCCCGGGGTGTTCCTCCGAGGGACAGGGCCATTGCAGGCCGCCGTCCTCCATGCGCTGGTACGTGATGCCTCTGCCCGCGTTCCACACCCGGCGAATCTCCTCCCAGATTTCTTCCGACGAGTTAAAATCAAAAAACTCGCCCTTTCCCAGGGCGCGCGCCACCGCGCAGATGATCTCCCAGTCGGACTTCGATTTACCCACCGGCCGAATGACCTGGCGCACCCGCTGAACACGGCGCTCTGCGTTCATGAATGTCCCGTCCTTCTCGAACGATGACGCTGCCGGCAAGAAAACGGAGCCAAATTCCCTGGCAGTTTCGTTGAGAAACATGTCCTGCACGATCACAAACTCCAGGGACTGGAGGGCCCGTCTTGTAGCGCGCGTGTTGGGGTTGGTCAGAAGCATGTCGTAGCCGATGGCCCACAGCGCCTTGAACGTTCCCGCGCTGGCGGCATCCATCATCTCCATCAGGTTCAAACCTTTCTCGGTGGGAACAGGCGCTTGCCAGACGCGGTGGAAAAGGTCTTTTCCCTCGTGGAGAGGGACGTACCCGGTGAGATGGTCCGGCTCGCAGCCCATGTGCGCTGAGCCCTGCACGTTGTTCTGCCCGCGCAAAGGATTGATGCCCCCGCCCGCCTGGCCCAGGTTTCCCGTCAGCAGGGCCAGATTCACCAGGCACATCACGCCTTCTGTGCCCTGGACGTGCTCGGTCATTCCCAGGCCGTGAATGCTCATGGCAGGCTTTTCCGTGGCGTAAAGCCGTGCTGCCTTGCGAATGAGGTCCGCCGGGACCCCGCACGGGCCGGCCACCTGTTCAGGCGGCCATTGCCGGATGAAGTCCCGGAACTCTTCCCAGTCCGAGACGCGCTCTTTCAGGAAATCTTCGTCGCAGAGCCCCTCTTCTACCATCGAGCATGCCAGGGCATTCAGAAGTGGCACATTGGTCCCGGGCCGCAGCGCCAGGTGCACGGTGGCGTACCTAGCCAGCTCAATCTGTCGAGGGTCGATCACGATCAGGTGAGCTCCCCGCAAGGCCCGCTGCTTGATCCGCGCCCCCACAATGGGGTGATTTTCCGTGGGATTGGCGCCGCACACGAGAATCGTGCGCGCCCTTTCAATATCATCGAAGGAGTTGGTCGCAGCGCCGGTGCCCAGCATCCGTCTCATGGCCGCGGCCGTAGGCGCATGACAGACCCTCGCGCA
>JACQTF010000089.1 GCA_016210925.1 Acidobacteriota bacterium
CGACTTTTCGCTCTTTAAAAACGTCGCCATCCTCGAGCAAAAGAGGTTCCAGTTCCGGGCGGAAATCTTCAACCTGCTGAACCGGCCGAATTTTGCATTGCCTGCGACCACGGTGTTTGATCGGTCCGGGCCTGTAGCCACTTTTGGCCGCATCACCGGCACAGCCACGACTTCTCGTCAGATTCAGTTCGGTCTGAAATTCTTATTTTAATTAGGAGATGTCATTTCGAGATCCTTGAACAAATACGGCACGCTGACTGTCGAATGAGCAAAGGAGGAGAGATGAGGGGAATACGGTTTTGCATCAGCGCTTGGTTGGTGTGTTTCTCGGCCGTCTACGCGCAGCAGCTTCCGGAAGAGGTGGTCAGATACGCCGATCTGGTATTCCACAACGGCAGCGTCCTCACGATGGACCGCGATGATGGAAGCTTCAGCATCGCGAAGGCGGTGGCGCTGAGAGATGGTCGCATCATGGCGACAGGAGACGATGGGCGGATCCTTAGGATGGCTGGACCCAAGACGATGAAAATTGACCTGGGAGGCAGAGCTCTCCTTCCGGGCTTCATCGATACCCATGTTCATCCCGAGGGCATGGCGAAGGGACATTTCTCCAGTGAGTTTCGAGCCGAGCTCGACAAGCTGAACCTCTGGAAGTCGCGGCGCATACCCGACACAGACTGGAATGATCCGGAGGTGGCCCTGTCCAAAATCGAGTTGACGGTCGAGCCGGCTGCGCCCGGCCAGTGGATCGTCATCAATGCTGGAAAGGAGCTCGAGCCGGGGGACGCGAAACACGCCAAAGGGCTGAAAGAGCGGTTTGACAAAATCGCTCCCAACAATCCCCTGGTATTCCTGGAGACGACGACCCACGCCGTCGTCAATTCGAGGGCGCTCGAGATGATCCTCAAAAAGTATGGCGACATGCTCGGGATCTACAAGGATGCGGACGGCAAGCCGACGGGCTATCTTTTCGGAGGCGCTCGGGGTGCCGTCGATGAGCTCCTGCCGCGAATTCCCCCCGACCTGTTCGTGACGGCTTTCAAGAAGGAGCTGGAGGAGTGGGCGGCCATGGGGGTGACCATGATCTCCACGCGCCTGAAACCGGTGGATATCACCGCCTACGCCCTTTTGGATCGAAAGGGGGAGATGCCAATCCGAATCGCCTACACCCATCAGATCGGCTGGTGGAATCCCATGGCCGACAGGGACCTCTGGAATGTCGGAGGCCTGCAGGGACATGGAACGGACATGCTGTGGATGACGGGCATCGCGCCCGCGCCGCCTGACGATGCACCGGACGAGGAAGGAGGGGTCTGCAGCGAAGCCCCGAAGCTGCGGTCGCTCGTGACCGACGTGGTGGCCAGAGAGATGAAGATCGGGGACCGGACCACGCTTGTGACCAAAGACTTGTACCCCGAATACCCAGGCTTGTGCCGCTGGTTGGTTCCGGGCGGGGAGGTCAGCCGGGAGGCCGTGCTGGCTGCGAACCGGCTCGGCTATCGGATTGCGGGCGTGCACACGTACGGGGATAAGGGCATCACAAGCATGTTCGACACGTTTGACGAGGCCAATGCCGACCGGCCGGTGGCCGGAAGACGATTCGCCATCGACCACACGATGATGATCAGCCCAGAGGTCATCGAGAGGGCGGCCAAGCTCGGGATCATTTGGAGCATTCAGCCGCAGATGGCGGAGGGCCCCAGGAGCGACCTCACGGCCATGACTTACGGCGAGACCATCACGAACCGATGGCTGCAGCCTACGAAGAGCATCATGAACGCAGGGATGAGGGTCACCTACGGCTCGGACACCCATGGCGACCGCGCCCGGCCGATGTTCGGGATGGAGTATCTGGTGACCCGAAAAAATCACCGCGGAGTCGTCTTCGGCTCCCATGAGGCGGTCGATCGCAAGACCGCCCTGCTGATGATGACCCGATGGGGTGCCGAATATGTGGAGCGAGAGAAAGAACTGGGCTCGATCGAGGCGGGAAAAATCGCTGATTTGGTGGTGCTGGACCGGAATCCTTTGGACCCCGCACTGCCGGATGACCAGCTTTCAGACATCCAGGTCCTGATGACCACAGTCGGAGGAAAGATCAGGTACACGGAGCCGAAGTTTGCGGCGAGCAAAGGGCTGCCTCAAGTCGGATACAGAGGCAGGCTGGGTGGCGGAGGCGGCGCGGCTCCGGAATAGGACCTGACCCGGCACTCAAAAGCTGAACAGTCGGGTGAACTTGACGGTGAAGATCCGGTCGGTGTCCAGGTGAGACCGCACGTCCCGCACTTCCTTGTACACCAGGAAGAGATCGCTCAGCGGGCGGTGGATGAAGCGGAATCGGATGTTGGAGCTGAGCCTTCCCAGATCGGTGTTGTATTGGAAGAACGCATCCAAAAAGATCCGGGTGTTGAAGGCGTAGGATACCCGGGCGCGAACCAGGTGGATGTCGAAAGCTCCTCCGGCAAGCTTCACGGAGTCGCGGTCCAGTTCCGCCAGCACCGTCCACGTGGCATCGGGTCGATACTGGATGTCCAGGTTCCACGTGCGCTTCGTGCCGTCCCAAAAGGGTCCTCTTCGGTAGCTGACGGAGCCTGACAGGGCTTTGCTTCGGTCGGAAAAGTACTGGTTGACCCACTCGTAAAAGCTGTAATCGCCGGGGGGGATGGCGATGTTCCTGCGGATCTGGAACGGCTGGTCCAGTCGCTCCCAGAAGCTGTTGAGGTACATCTCGTAGCGGCCGCCATCCTGGAAAAAGATCCAGGTGGCGCTGTGCATGCGCCTGGTCAGCAGCCGGTTGTCCCGCCCGATGGTGTAGGCGTAGGTTCCGTGGGGATTGACTTCCCGGATGAACCTGTTTCGCCTCGGTCGGGGCTTGATGGCGTAAGACGTCCGCACGGTGCGGATGCCTTTCCTCAAGGTAAAGCCCATGTCGTTCTCGAAGTTCTCGCCGATGTCCAGGTATTCGCCTTTGAACTCCCAGAAATTGTCCTCCCACCCGGCCGCCAGCTTTCCCGCCCAGTTGGAGTCGCGAATCTGGTCCGAGTCTGTCCGGGCCAGAAACGTGGTGAAACGCAGATCGTTGCGGAACTTGAAATTGGTGTCCACGCCCAAGGCCCGGCTATGGTCGTTGGACCTGGCCGACCGGTTGACCAGGATGGCGCCGACGTCGGAGTTGGAGAACACGTCCATCTTCACCCGGGCGACGCTGAAGTTGTTAGCAGGGGTAGGACCTTCAGAGCGCGTTTGAACGCTGAGGAAGCCGAAGTTGAATCGGTCGACGCGGCCCGTCAGCCGCGCTCCCCCCAGGATGGGGATGGGCTCGCCCGATGGGGACAGGCCGATGCGCCGGCTGAAGAAGAGCAGCACGTCCTCCGCGTCGGGCCCTCCGCGGCGCTCGTCGGGGCGAACGCCGAAGTGGAAGACCCCGGCGTTTTCCAGGAAGAAATCCCGCTTTTCCGGGAAGAACAGCGGAAAGCGGGTCAGATTCACCTGCTGCTGGTCCACCTCCACCTGCGAGAAGTCGGTGTTCAAGGTGAGGTCGAGGGCCAATTGAGAACTGAGGCCGTACTTCACGTCGATCCCCCCGTCGGGGGAGAAGCGGCGTTCGCCGGGCCTGGACGCGATCCGCGACACATCCGAGAGGAAAAACGGCTTCACCAGGAGGTTCCTTCCCCGCGGGATTTCGCTCAAGCCCTCCAGCTTTCCGGCGGAGGAGATCCTCCCCAGACTGTAGCGACGGGGCACCAGCGACCAGTAGGAGACCTCGTTCTTCCGACGCATCTGGCGGGAAAAATTGATGGTCCACGTGCCGTTGTGGCGGAAAAAACGGAGGGTCTTGAAAGGGATGGCCATCTCGATGGACCACCCTTGCTCTACCCTGGCGGTTTTCACGTACCACACGCCATCCCACTGAAGATTCACCTGGACGCCGTCCTGGGTCACCTGGGCGTCGCGCTGGGCTCCCTCCGGCGTGGTGGAGAAGATGTAGCCGGTGCGGTTGTCGTTGAAGGGGCTGAGGACGACGGAGAAGGTGTCGTTGTCCCGGTCGTCAAAATCCCGGCGCCGGGTGTTGATAATGGGATCCTGGGCGTTTCGATCGTAACAAAGGACGCCGACGTACAAATGCTCCCGATCGAAGAGCACGCGAACGTCGGTGTTCTCGCTGGCTGGCGTGCCCTGGTAAGGTTCGGCTTGAACAAAACCATTGGCAGGGGTCGCCAGTTGCCACTCCGGTTCGTTCAGCTTCCCATCCAACTTGAGTTGGGTTTCCAAAGAGACGGCTGCGATTGTCCCCGCAGCGGTGCCCGTTTCCTCCTGGGCGAGGACGGGCGTCAGCAAAAGAAGGGAAACCCACCACCGGATCCACGGGCACTTGGTCATTCTACGGTCGCGCTCCACCAGCGCACCCTTACTGGACGCGATAGATATAGGCGTCCTCGATGTAAACGTTGTCGATCGCGTTTCCGGTCAGCCGCATACCCGAGATCTGGTGGCCAGTGCGAACGAGTTTCCGCAAGACCTTGATCAGCGGTTCCTTGGGGCTCACAGCGGAAATCTGGATCACGGGAACCGAGGGTACCTTTCGCAACTCGCGTTGGATTGCTGTGTAAGCCTGTCTGGGGCCGCCGGTGTCGACCAGGGGCATTGCCAGAACCAGGAGCCATTCGCCGCGCTCACTTGCATAAAACCACAACGCCGCGGTGACTTTGACTCCGGCATTGTCCAAGGCCTCTACGACTGCGCGACCAATGTCAATGTCGGCCTCTACCAATGCTTCCTTAGCCATGAGAGGACTCCGTAGCGTCGACCTGCGATTGCCGAGTAGAGATCTTGCGCCTTTTTCCGGTCGCTTGTTCTATATCGGCTCTCCTCCGTCCAGTCCTTAACGATATCCCAATTGACCTTGAAACCTGGATATGCTTTTTCTTGGGCATCGCGCTGAAGTTCAAGGCCTGCCAACTTGACGAGTCTTTTTAGGTCATGCGTGTAGCTGTCATTGACGGTTTGCTTGTCGGGAAAGTCATACCTTCGCGTCTTGCGGGCGATGCATGCCTTGAGAGCGCACTCGATCGCGTAACCTGCAAGGTAATACGCACCATCGTAATAGCCGGCTTTCAGCAATGCCCTTGATTCCCGCAGCCGGGTGCGGGCGAGACCTTGAAAGTCGCCTCGGTTCATAGCCTCCCGGTCTCAATTTCTGAAGTAGGGTGCGTGCTAACCTGCCACCCCGCACAGGTCGCAGGCGATCAAGGCGTACATGCGGGCGGTCTCCACCAGGTCCTCCAAGGCCAGGTAAGGCTTGCCGCTGGCTTCGTCCATCCGGCGCGCGGGTCCGAAGGTGATGGCGGGAATGCCCACACCGTTGAACAGATTGATGTCTCGCCACATGCTGATCACCGGGGTCGGCGCTTCGGCCGGTGGATCGCTCCCCCGGATCTGGCGGTGGGCGCGCCGAATGGCATCCGCCAGCGGTTCCACGCCCTGTCCGATATGGCCCGGTTTGAACATGAACAGCTCCACCTCGGCGCCCAGGCCCAGTGGCTTCAACGCGTTCCGAATTTCCTCCATGATTCCGTCCGGGTTTTTTCCGGGAGGCACCCGCACATCCATGTACAGGCTGCACAGCGGCGAGGTCCGGTTGGGGCGGTAGGGAATGCCTCCGCGGACGGCGCCCAGAACCGCCTTGGGAACCACGCGGCCACAGGGAGAGACGAAGGTCTGTGCGGCCTCGTATCCTCGGGCCCAGTCCTCCAGGACCTGGACGATGCGACTCATTTTGACAATCGCGTTGGGGTGTTGGGCAAGCTCCGCCGGGCGAACCGAGCGGGGCGTGTACATGTTACGGCCCCGCACGGTGATCTTCAGGTAAGCGGCTCCGCATTCTACCCACGCGATGCCGTAGTCGGTCGTTTCCGCCACCAGGGCGAAGTCGCCCCGAAGGCCATGGTCGAGGGCGAACCGGGTCCCGAAGCCTTTCCCCTCGTAGGTCGATCCTTCGTATTCGTCCACTGGGGCGGAGCCGGTCTCGCCCGCCACCGCCGTGAACAGGAGGTCGCCCTTCAGCTTCAGCCCGCTCTCCCGGAGGGCAGCCAGGGTCACCATGGCCACGGCAGTCAGCCCGCGATCGTTGAGGATGGTGTGTCCGAAGAGTTTGTTGTCGGCCCGGTGGCCGCCGACGCGATTCAGGTCGGGCTCGCCCATGCCCCATTCGTACTCCGGGCCGGACGCTTCCGTATCGATGTGGCTGTTGAAGATCAGGCTCTTGCCGCCGCCGGTTCCCCTCAAGCCTGCCACCGCGTTGGCACGATCGGGCAGGATGCACTGAAGACGGGCGGGGACGCCACGTTCCTCCAACCAGGCGCACACCGCCTCCGCCATGGGCCGTTCGTGGCCGCTGGGGCTGTACGTGTTTCCCAGGCGCAGGGCCAGCTCCGCCAGGTCCTCTCCTTCCAGGTGCTGGAAGATTCTTTCCGCCACGTCTGCCACTGCCGACATAACGCTCCTCCTTACGCATGCCCTGAGTCAGCTCCCGGGCGCGCTTGGACTAACCATTGACATATTGGACACGTTGAAACTATATACCATCCGGGGCGGGAGAGTGTGGCGGGGTTTTCGCCGTAGGTTTTCCAGCCAGCAAGTCCTTGGCGGTGAGCAAAGACAAGAGGGGAACTCGAACGCTTCGGAGCTTTTCCTCGCCGCCTTCCTGTCGGTCCACCAGGACCAGCGCGGCTCGCGGCTCCGCACGCTGTTTCCTCAGGGCTTCAATCGTCGAGAGAAACGTGGACCCCACCGTGATGAGATCGTCGATCAGGACGACCTCATCGGAGGGACGCAGGTCTCCCTCGAAGCGCCGCGCCTTGGCATGGTGCTTGGGCGCGCCGCGATCGAAGACCACCTCCTGGCCCGTCAGCAGGGCCACGGCCACCGCCAGCGGGACGCCACTGAGCACGGGGGCCAGGAGCTTGCAACCGCCGAGCTTGCGGTCTTGGATCACCCGGGCCATGGCCCGGGCCCCGAGGCGCAGTCCGGTCGGGTGGGTGGTGATCAAGCGGCAGTCGATGTACAGATGGCTCTTCTTTCCCGACGTCAGGACGAAGGATCCGGTCTCAATGGCGTGGCGGTCCCAGAACAGCCTAACTAACCGAGCTTTTTGGCGCGGAGATAGCGCGTTGCGCAGTAGCATGCATGCAGCTTCCAACCTGAAGCTCTGAAACCTGAAATTAAGAATCTTTGGTTTCAGGTCTTAGGTTTCAAAGTTTCAGGTTTTTGCTAAGGTTCAGGCGTCCCTTGTCGATCAACTTTTCTCCATCAGCCCCATCAGAATGGAAAGAGCTGGAAAGATCCAGTGACGTCGCAGCCTGCGATGAAAGCTTCCGGGTCACATCGTTCCTCCTCTTCTGCAGATCCCAGTGTTGGGACAGCAGGATCTCTCCATGCTGTGGGGGAGAGACTAATCAATCCATTTTGCCTTGTCAAGGCCAACCGCTGGGTTGGCGCGACCTTGGCGCAGGCTAAGTATCAAGCAGTCTAGACCATCGTGGTACTGACGTCCGCATGACCGAGCAACTCCTATCAACGGATCGGGGCCCCGCTTTGGCGTTGACCATGGATATTTTGGGGTTGACATGGAGGACGGCGTTTGTTATTCGTTCTTTGGGCGCATTCGGCACGCACGGGAGGCGCGGCACCTCCCTAAAGGCCTCTTTTTATCCTTCGAACTTTGACATCTTAGGCGGGTTCCTCCGCCGCCGGGGGAACCCGGGTCAAGGAGGCCAGCGATGAACAGGTTGTCATGTCTCGTGAGGACGCGTCGTGTCCACCTGGCCGCGTGGACCCTGCTGGCGGTGTGCGCGGCTCTCCCGGCGAAGGCCCAGGTTACCGGGGGGTCTCTGAGCGGGACGGTGCGGGATGAAACGGGCGCCGTTCTGCCCGGGGTGACGGTAACGGTACGCAATACGGATACGGGCCTGGAGCGGGTGACGGTGACCAACGAGAAGGGCGGCTTCCACCTTCCGCAACTGACCCTGGGCAACCACGAGGTTCGTGCCGAGCTGCAGGGGTTTCAGACCGCGATTCGCAAAGGCGTCAAGCTCACCGTGGGCCGCGACGCCGTGCTGGAACTCTCCCTCAAGCTGGGTGAGCTGAGCGAGCAGGTGGTGGTGACGGGGGAGGCTTCGCTGGTAGAAACTTCCAATTCCACCGTCTCGGGACTGGTGGATGACAAGAAGATTCGCGACCTGCCCCTCAACGGCCGGAGCTTCATCGAACTGGTCCCTTTGCAGGCGGGAGCCATCTTCTCCGACTATGGCACTCAAAGCTCCACGAAGGGTTACGGGAAGAAGCTCTCCATCGGCGGCACCCGTTACATCTCCAATGCCTTCACGTTGGATGGCACCGACATCAACGATCTCACCAACTCCGCGGGGAGCGTGGCGGGGGTGCTGACGGGCGTGGAGACCGTGCGGGAGTTCAATGTGATCCTCAATGCCTACGACGCCCAGTATGGGCGTCACACCGGCGGGGTGATCAACGCGGTGACCAAGTCCGGCACCAACGAGATTCACGGTTCCGCCTTTTGGTTTCATCGGAACGACAACCTGGATGCCCGCAACTTCTTCGATCGGCAGGCGCCGCCCGAATTCAAACGCAATCAGTTCGGCTTCACCGCGGGAGGTCCGCTGCGCAAAGATGGAACCTTTTACTTCGGCAGCTACGAGGGGCTCCGCGAGCGGCTCGGCCTGACCCAGATCCTCAACGTCCCCAGCAATGACATGCGGCGCGGGTTCCTCCCGCAGTTGGGGTTCGTGGGCGTTCACCCCGCCGTCAAGCCGTTCCTGGATTCGTATCCGGTGCCCAACGGGCGAGATTTCCTCGACGGACGGGCCGAGCACATCCGGGGCATCAGCCAGCCTACAGGCGAAGACTTTTACACGGCACGGGTCGATCACCGGTTCAGCAGCGAGGACACGCTCTTCGGCCGCTACACCTTTAATGATGGCGATAAGGTGGTCACGTTGACGAACACCCTCTTCCTGAACCGCACTCGAATGCAGTACCTGACCCTGGAGCAAACCCACATCTTTTCCCCGCAATGGCTGAACACCTTCAACTTTGGATTCAGCCGCACGCTGGTGGGAGATCGCGGGAGCGCCATGCCGGGCTTCGACCTGCCCCGATTCGCCTTCACGGATGTGAAGGATGCGATCGGCTCCATCGGAGTCTCGGGCCTGGTCACCTGGGCTGGCTCCGGGCCGGGCGGAGGGTTTCGCACCAACACCCAGAATACGTTCCAGTACAAGGACGATGTTTTCTATAACCGGGGAAAGCACTCGATCAAATTCGGGGTCAACTTCGAGCGCTTTCAGGCCAATATTCGCTCGGAGCGGGCGGCGGGCGGAGATTTCACGTTCCCCACGCTGACGGACTTCCTTCAGGCCCGGCCTTCCCGGTTCCAGGGCAACGTGCCGGGCTCCAACGACATCCGGGGCTGGCGCCAGAACCTGGTGGGCCTCTACTTTCACGACGACCTGAAAGTCCGGCCCAACGTGACCTTGAACCTGGGCCTCCGCTACGAGTTCATCACCGTGCCCACGGAGGTCAATGGGCTCGTGGCAGTGCTCAAGAAACCGAATCCGACCTCAACCCTGGACAGCATCGAGGTGGGTGGCCCGTATTTCGAAAATCCGTCTCTGAGGAATTTTCAACCCCGTCTGGGCCTTGCCTGGGACGTGACGGGAGATGGAAAGACTGCCGTTCGGGGGGGCGCGGGAATCTTCGACGAACAGATCCTGCCCTGGCTGTACCAGGTGGCCGGATTGCGGATGCCGCCGCTGTTCGCCATCTTCGATCTTTTCGTCCAGGATGGACCCATCGATTTCCCGAATACTTTCTTCACCCAACGAAGCCGGTTCGAAGGATTTCGTGGAACGCCCCAGGCGGACGGGGTGGAGTTCGAGCCTGCGCAGCCGAAGGTGTACAAGTGGAGCCTCGATACAGAGCGCCAGCTTCCGGGCCAGATGTCGGTTGCGGCAGGATATTCGGGAAGCCGTACCCTTCACGCGATGCGGCTCTATGGGCACAACGCAGCGATTCATACCGTGCGCCCCGACGGCCGGGTCTTCGTCGCAAGCAACGCCCGCCTTCGGGTCCCCGCCTTCGGGCGCCTGCGGTTCCGGCACGCCGATGGGGCGGGGGACTACCACGCCTTGCGGCTGGGTCTGAACCGGCGGTTCAGTGGTGGAATGCAGTTCCAGGGTTCCTACACCTACTCCAAGAGCACCGACGTCGGATCTGCCTGGACGGGGAGCTCCGACTGGCCCAACGATATCGGAGATCCGTTTTTGTTAGGAAGCCGCGACAAGGGACGATCCGCTTTCGATGTGCGTCATAACCTGTCGCTGAACTTCACCTACGAGCTTCCCTTCAAGCACCGGATGGCCGGCGGGTGGGTTCTGGGTGGAATCGTGCGCCTGAGCACGGGCGCCCCGTTCACGGCTCTCAGCGGGGCAAACCCCACCTACATGCGCTTTATCGGCGAGCCTCCCGATCTGGCGCCCGGTGCGGATGCCAAGGCCAAAAAGGACAAGCGAGACGTGAACCAGTGGTTCGACCCGTCCGCGTTCGTGCTGCCACCCGCGGGGGTGTTGGGCAACCTGGGGCGTAGCACGGTGTTGGCTCCGGGCGTGGCGACCTTTGATTTCGACATCATGAAGAACTTCGCTCTGACGGAGGGCGTGAGCCTTCAACTCCGGAGCGAGTTTTTTAATCTCTTCAATCGAGCCAATTTTGGCTTGCCGAGGGCGACGGTTTTCGACCGGGGCACGCGTCGCGTCCGTCCGGATGTGGGGCGCATCACGGACACCGTGACTACTTCGCGACAGATTCAACTCGCCCTCAAACTTCTCTTTTGAGAAGTCACTGGACTGGTCATTGGTCACTGGTCATTGGTCATTCGTCTCCCCCACCGATTGACCATTGACCAATGACGAATGACCAATGACCGAGGAGGTCGAACATGCGTCATCGAAGCTTCAGAAAGTGGGTCACGTCCTCGCTGGCGTCAGCCTTTCTCGTGATGTTGCTCGGCGATGCCATGGCCCAGGTGACCACGGGGACCATCCTGGGACGGGTGAAGGATGAGACCGGAGCTTTCCTTCCCGGTGTGACTGTCGTGCTGACCCACCTGGACACGGGCAGCACCCGGACTCTGTTGACGGATTCCACGGGCTCCTACCGAGCTTCCAACCTGCCGCTGGGCCGGTATGAGGTCCGGGCGGAGCTCACGGGGTTTCAGGCGGCCGTGCGCAGAGGAATCGAGCTGGCGGTAGGTCGAGAGGCAGTGGTGGACTTTCAACTGAAGATCGGCGAGATTTCGGAGCAGATCGTGGTGACGGGAGAGGCGCCGCTGGTGGATACGACGCGGGCCACGGTGTCGGCCATCGTGGACGAGCAGACCATCACGGACCTTCCGTTGAATGGCCGGAGCTTCGACCAGCTTTCCCGCCTTCAGCCCGGCGTCCATGCCGTCTACAGCGTGGGCGATGCGCTGGAGCAGGGTCGTGGCCAGAAGATGTCCATCGGGGGAGCCCGGCCGCAGCAGAACAGTTTCATCCTGGATGGCACCTCCATCAACAACCACAACAACTCTACTCCGGGCAGCGCCTCCGGAACCTTGTTTGGTGTGGATACCCTCCGGGAGTTCGAGATCCTCACCACGACCTACAGCGCCGAGTACGGCAGCGCCGGAGGCGGGATCGTCAACGTGGTGACCAAGTCCGGCACCAACGAGCTCCATGGAACCGTATTCGGGTTTCACCGGAACGACAACCTGGACGCGCGAAACTTCTTCGATCCTGGAGAGGACCCGCCGGAGTTCAAGCGAAACCAGTTCGGGGCCACGTTGGGAGGTCCGGTCCTGAAGAACCGGTTCTTCTTCCTGGGCGCTTACGAGGGTCTGCGGGAACGGCTGGGGACCACGCAGATCGCCAATGTCCCGGATGCGGACGCCCGGCAGGGACGGGTGCGGAATCCCGCGACTGGCGTTTTCGACAACGTCAGGGTTGCGCCGGCCATCGTCCCTTTCCTGAACCTCTTTCCCCTTCCCAACGGCCGCAACTTCGGAAACGGGACGGCTGAACACCTGTTCTCCAGGAGCGAGCCCACCGACGAGGATTTCGTCACAGGAAAGCTCGACTACAAGGCTGGCGGGAGCGACTCGTTTTTCGGCCGCTACACCTTCATCGACGGGTTCGTGGATTCAGTGAGAAGCCTGCCCACGTTCTCCAGCCGCACCAGTTCCCGAAATCAATACCTCACCCTGGGCTGGACCCGGGTCCTTTCCCCGACCCTGTTGAACTCGGCCCGCGTGGGCTTCAACCGCACACGCCTCTCCACCCTGGACCAGGACAGCGCCGAAATCACTCCCGGCATGCGGTTCATCCCGGAGTTGCCCATGGGCACGGTCGTCTTCCGCGGCGATCTAAGCAACCTGGGCCCGGAAGGGGGGCCCCCCGAGCGGCGGTTCCTGACCAACGAGTACACCTGGGAAGACACCGTGGATTACAATCGGGGAAACCACTCCATCAAGTTCGGGGGCGTGGTGAAGCGCTTTCAGTGGAATCCGGTGAACAACTTCCGCTTGAAGGGCGAGTTCGCCTTCAACAACATGAGGGACTTTCTGGTGGCGCGGGCCCGGGACTTCCGGATCCGTACCTTTCTGGACCCGGCCCAGGGAATAGGGTTCAACCCGGCCCGGGGTTATCGCCAGACCACGTTCGGCTTCTTTTTCCAGGACGATATCCGGGTGCGCCAGAACCTGACGTTGAACCTGGGGCTTCGGTACGATCCCACCACCGTGATGACCGAGCAGATGCACCGGCTGGCGAACTTCCGGTCG
Organism: Acidobacteriota bacterium; assembly: GCA_016210925.1. Lineage (GTDB taxonomy): Bacteria > Acidobacteriota > UBA6911 > JACQTF01 > JACQTF01 > JACQTF01. The sequence continues at coordinate 12,896 of JACQTF010000089.1, forward strand.
CTGAACGATACCACCTTCTCCCCCGAACCCTTCATTGCGAACCCCTCGCTGCGGAACTTTGCGCCCCGGCTGGGAATTGCGTGGGACCCCCAGGGCCAGGGCAAGATGTCCATTCGGACGGGCTTCGGTCTTTTCTACGACCCCCTGGGTTTCTTTCTTCTGAACTCGCCCCTGGACACCGTCAGTGCCACGGTCTCCAGCCCGCCGTTCCCCAATGTGCTGAGCCAGGTGCTGGCCTCCAGGAACCCCGACCTCCGCGGCACGGAATTCCAGATCGGGACACCCTACTACATGAAATACTCGCTGGGGGTGCAGCGGGAGATCGCACGCGGCAACGTGGTGAGCATCTACTATGCCGGATCCCGGGGCGTGAAGCTCCTGAGGAGCCGCGACATCAATACAGCCCTGCCCATCATCCAGGCCGACGGGCGGAAATTCTTTCCCGCCAACGCCCAACGCCGCAACCCCAACCTGGGGGACTTCGGCCAGCGGACGGCCGACATCAACTCCGTTTACCACTCCCTCCAGCTCTCCTTCCGCCGGCGGTTGCAATCGGGTTTCCAGTTCCAATCTTCCTACACGCTGGCGAAATCCATCGATGAGGCGGCCGGCCAGTACAACTCCTTCACCTCCACGGAGCGGGTGAGCGGCATCGATCCCGATGACCGGAACCGCGAGCAAGGCCTGTCCAACTTCGATGTGAGGCACAATCTCAGCGTCAATTGGAGCTACGAGCTGCCGCTGCGGGGCAGCCGGCTGGTGGAGGGTTGGGAGGTTTCGGGGATTTTGACCCTGGCGGCGGGCAGCCCTTTTGCCGTCGAGAATTCATTCAACCGGTCGCGGAATCTCCTGTCGGGGAGCAACTTGAACGATCGGCCGGACCTGAAAGCGGGGGCCAGCAACAGCCCGGTTCTGGGCGGCCCGGACCGCTATTTTGACGCCGGTGCCTTCCAGCTCCAGGAGGCCGGCTACCTGGGGAACCTGGGGCGCAATACGGTGATCGGCCCGGGGGTGGCCGCGTTCGACGCCGCATTGCACAAGAACACCCGGCTGCGGGAAGGGGTGGACCTCCAGTTCCGCGCCGAGTTCTTTAACGTCCTGAACCGACCGAACTTTGGTCCCCCGGGACAGACGCAGCGCACGGTCTTCACCAGTTCCGCCGGCGTTCCGTCCGGCCAGTCCGGCCGTCTGACGGCGACCACCACCAGCTCGCGCCAGATTCAGTTCGGCCTGAAGCTGATCTTCTAAACACGGAAGGTTGGAAGACTGGAAGAAGAGAACGCGATCGGACGACGGGATCAAAAGGCCGCTCCTGGAGGGAAAAATGGCTCAGAAGCCCCCGTGGAAACCGAACAGTCGCTGGAACTGCTATGTCTTGGCCCTGTGGCTGCTAATGGTGGCGATCGAAAGCGCAGCGTCCGCCGCCCCTCGGGTATTCGTAAGCAACCGAAAGGCGGGGACGGTCTCGGTGTTTGATGGGACCACGGGGAAGCTGCTCAAGGTCATCAAGGTAGGAGATGACCCCGCAGATTTCATCGTTTCTCCGGATAAGCGCTACGTGTTTGTGACCAACAAGGGGTCGGGACAGGTTGCGGTCATCCGGACGGAACCGTTGGAGCTGGCCGAGATCATTCCCGTGGAGAAGGCCCCCACCCACATCTATCTTTCGCCCGACGGCAAGACCATTTGGGTCCCGAACGACGGCTCGGCCAGTGTGACAGCCATCGACGTGGCAACGCACAAAGTCCTGGCTCACGTTCGCACCGATGCGGGTCATCACAAGATGGCCTTCACGCCCGATGGGCGCTTCATTTATGTGAGCAACATGATCGCCGGAAACGTCTCCGTCGTGGATGCCGTCAAGAAAGCCTTCATCAAGTCGATTCCGACGGGCCAGGGGGTCCACGGAATCGACTATTGCCC
>JACQTF010000090.1 GCA_016210925.1 Acidobacteriota bacterium
ACAACCCGGCCTGCGGCGGGAATTCCCAGATGGCATCCGTCACCTGGACGTGGTCGGGAGCGGGATTGAGGGCACCGGGTCGGCGAAAGGACAGGATCAGCTGTGGGGGCAGGGAGGAAGGGAGATCGAACCGGACCGTTTCAGACGGGCCATCCGTGGGAACCCCCAGGCTTCGAGCAAAGCCCGGCCCGCGGATCTCAAGGAAAGGTTTGGCAAGAAAGCCCCACCGGGCGTAGTGCAGGGAGACGGTCAGTCGCAAGCGCACGGGCACAGCCCCCGCTGGGACCGGCAGCACCCAGGAGGAATTACTGGCCTCGCTTCGGAGAGCGGACTTCCGCGTCACCGGGGCGGGCAGGTTCATCGCCCTGGCCGCGCGCTCCAGGACCCAGACCGGCCCCAGGCGCCGCCCGCGAACATAGCGGCGCCCGAGAAATTCTCGGATCTCGCGGGACGAAAGCTCAGGATTGGTCTCGAGGAAGGTCAGCAGGAGCCCGTCGCAGCAAACCGCATCGTCGTCCACCGCCTCAGCCAGGACCAGCTCAGGGGGCGCGGCTTCCAGAGCCGCCACGTATTCCCGCTGGAGCCGGCGGCTGAAGCCGAAATTGTCAGGCAGGTCCAGCATCCAGGGCACCGGGATTCCAGCCAGATCGTTGTAAATGGGAAAGGGAAGAGACAGCAGGCTGGAAGGACGCCGCTGTGCCAGGTAGGCAAGGACGTCCCGAAAGGCGCGCGCCTGTTGCGACGGCAAGTAAATTCCCTCCTCTGGGAAAAACTCCATCGGCGTTTGAGGCTTGGGTGGCATCCGAAGTAGCGCCCGCATGGGGCGGTAAAGCGACTCAGGAAGGATGGAACCCGCCATCTCTTTCACGTCCCGATGACTGACCCGAAGAGCCACCAGGAGGAAGGGAACCAGGATCGCTCCCAGGAGAGCCCCAGCCACGCGCCCGGCCAAGGGAGAGCGGGACCCCTCCGCGTCCCATACCGTGAAGGCCAGGAGCAAAAGGGGAGGCAGCACAAAGAACAGGTGCGCCTGGTCCGAGCGGCCAAGCACGGAACGGAACAGCAGAGCCCCCAGCACGAGTAGCGCTGTTCTTCCCCAGTCCTTCTCAGGATCCCCAGCTTGCGGGCAGCCCGCGCCAGGAGAAAGAGAACGCCAAGCCCCATCATCGCAAACGGCAGATAGAAGATCAGCCGCGCCGGTCGCCACCCAAACTCGGGAAACGGAAGGCCGGCGTACCAGTTCCAGTGACGGGAAAGTTCCAGGTGCAATCGCACCAGCGGGAGAAGCCTGCCTCGCCAGGCGGCGAGCCCGGCGAAGGGCAGAAGGAGCGAGGCGCTTCCCAGGAGAAAGAGGAGAAACGCAGATCGAGTCGCCTTCCATCCGCGGCTGGCGGTCCAGCCCAGCAGGAAGAGCGCTGAAGCGGCACCCGTGGCGATCCCCACTTCCGTGCTCACCAGCATCGTCAGGCCGGCAGTCAGGCCTGAGGCCAGCGCCCAGGAGGGACGATCCCGCTCCGCGGACCTGGCGAGCAACCCCAGCGCCAGAAGACCAGCCCAGATGCGGTAGGCTGGGGTCCAGAAGAAGGAATGCAGGCCCAGCGCGAGACACGCTGCGTAAAAGAGGAGCCTCCGCCTCTGGTCGCGGAGTAAAAATCGGCCTGCCCCGTAGATCACCGGTAGGCTGAAAAGGGGGCTGGCGACGTGGAACGTGAAATAGGCGGAAAAGAGGTTGCTTCCCAGCAGGGCGTACGACGGCAGGGTCAGGTAGTAGAGAAGAGGGCCGTAGAGGGTCTCGAAGTCGATGGCGGGGATGCCGCCGCGGAGAACCCGGTCCGAGCCGTACATACAGGAGCGCGCCCACGTCCACCAGGTTCAAATGGCGGACGAAGAGCGACGACAGGGTGCCCGCCAACGCGCGGTAAAGGCCGGCCACGAGGAAGAGAAGCAATGTCAACTTCGCCAACGTGGGGACCCGCACGGCGCGTGCATTCTAGCACAGGCGGAAAGAGCCGTCATGGATCCACTCGAAGCCGAGACGGGAACCGCAACAATTACAAAGACACCTCCGCTGGGGTTTTCTTCCCACGCAGAGTGCCGTCGAAGTCGGAATCAAAGCTCACCAGCGTATAGCCGTATTTGACGGCTGCGACATATTGATAGGCATCATCGAAATCCAACCGGAATTGCTTTCGGGCGGCAAGTAGCTCTCTGAGGTCGGGAGTGTCGAGCCGAATCCTCATCACGCCAGAGTCCTCAATCGTATCTGACAGAAAATCTTCGAAGGCATCGTCCTTTTTCAGACGAGTGAGGATGATCCCGATAGAGTAGAGAGAGAATTCTGTAATTGCTAGCAGGCCCGCTTCTACATTCTGAAAAAACCGGCGAGCCTCCTCTGCCCTGTTCTGTTCCAGAAGCGTCTCTAGCCAGACGTTGGTATCCACAAGGAACATCAGTCTCCCCACCATTCAAGAGCCTTCTTTTGAAGCTCCAGGGATGTGTATTGTTCACGGAACTCCTTGAGAGCGCCTGCCCAACTCATCCGAAGTTTTTTTTGCTTCTTGCGAACCCTCTTTTGTTGCAGAAACTCCGCGAAATCGAGCACCTCCTGCTGGAGATCTGGCGGCAACTCCTTCATCATTTCATCGATTGTTTTCACCGTCCTACCTCCTAATTTTCCTATCTTAATTCATCAGGCGAATCTGAAGCCAGACCGATGGTGCCGCTCCCGAATCTCATGACTCACCAGTTCACCAAAGGGGGGGGCCCGCACGGCGCGTGCATTCTAGCACAGGCGGAAAAAATCCGTCATGGGTCACCGAAAGAGGAATGAAAGAGGAAGTCCTTGATTCCTCGCTGTGGCGAACATAAAGTAATCCCATAAGCGGGAATCTCGGGCCGTTCCCATGGAGGTTGAATCATGTCGGGAAGCGTTCGAATGGGTTCGGTCGTTTCGTTGTCGCGGTATCCCGTCAAGTCCATGATGGGAGAGGAGCTGAACGCCGCGGACGTGACGGAACGCGGGCTGCTCGGGGATCGTGCCTACGCCCTCGTGGACCCGTCCAACGGGAAGGTCGCGAGCGCTAAGAACCCCCGGAAGTGGGCCAGGCTCTTCGACTTCTGGGCGGCCTTCGTCGAGCCCCCGCGAACGGGCAGTCGGATTCCTCCGGTCCGGATCACTCTCCCGGACGGCACCATGGTCACCAGCGGCCAGAGCGACCTCAGCCAAATCCTCTCGAACGCGCTCGGCCGCGAGGTGGTTCTTGGAACGACGGCGCCCAAGGCGCCCAGCCTCGAGGAGTACTGGCCGGACATGGATGGCCTCGCTCACAGGGAAACGATCACCGACGAAGCCATGCCGATGGGCACCTTCTTTGACTGTGCCACGGTCCATGTGCTGACCACTGCCACCATCGACAGGCTGCGGGAGCTTTATCCGCAAGGGCGCTTCGAGGTCCGGCGGTTTCGTCCGAACATCGTGGTGAAGCCTGTCTCCGGGGACAAGAACTTCGTTGAGAATGCCTGGATCGGCCATACGCTCACCATCGGGGACCAAGTTCGCTTGAGCATCACGGGCCCCTGCCCCCGTTGCGTGATGACAACCCTACGCCAAGGGGATCTACCCAAGGATCCCGGTATCCTGCGGACGGTGGCCCAGCACAACCAAGTCCACGTCGGTGTCTATGCCGAGGTGTTGCAGGGCGGTACGATCCGCCGCGGTGATCCGGTCCGCCTGGAGTGAGATCGAGTTGGAGGCGCGAGAATGAAAAAGGAGAGCTGCCAACACCTGCCGACAGGCGCCGCGGCACCCCGCGCGTCGAAGTGCGAGGAATGCGGCTCGTCATCTTCCGTCCGGGTCTGTCTGAGCTGCGGCCACGTGGGCTGCTGCGACTCCACCCGCGGGCATGCCACCGCCCACTACCGCGATTCGGGCCACCCCATCATCCGCGAACTCCCCATCTCGCCCGGCTCCTTCACCTGGTGCTATGAGTGCGGCGCCTATGTGCGATAGGGGGCCTGCCGGTCCCTCGCGGGGTCGGCACGGCCAGACCGGTTGTGCGGAAACTCAGATGCCCATGAATGGCATGAATGCCATGATGCGTTATCTGCCATTTCTCATCATCGCGGCCTTACGTTTATCCCTTCCAATCCCATGAGAGGTGAGGGAGAAACAGGCACCGTCATGCGAAGCATTTGTCATCAGGGACGGGTCGGGCCGAACCAGGTCTATTGTTGGCTATCCGACTCGAGATATCCTGAACGCGCTGAAGTGAGCTTCCCGTCCGTTGCGAGGAAATTACACCGGGTGAGGCCCTGCCAATGCCCAGGACAAAATCAGATCCCATGGAGCGAACGATAGAAATCGCGCTGCGGCCTGGTGAGTTTATCAGCTACCGCGGCGCGTGGGACTTCATAGAGGGGATGCAGCAAGCCAAGGAGCAGGTTGATAAGTTGACCAAAGCTGGCCAGCCAGAGCGTGGTGCCGGCCTACACGAAACCTTCATCGCTGGATGCTACGAAAAGGCGGAGGAGGTGGACGATTCAGGGGGAGACCTGGGTATGTTCGTTGAGAGCTTGTTCTGCGCCTGGATCCAGGCGCGACAGTTAGCGAAGGCCGATCCCCACGAAACAGCTCAGCGTCTCTTTACCTGGATGGATAAAGACGACTACGGTTTTTGCCACGGCCTCGAACAGAGTGCCGTGAAGGTTTTCAATGCGGCTGGCCTGTCGGCTTTTGAGCGGGTTGTCCGAGACAAGTTCGACTCCCGGGTCGCCCAGGGAGAGGGTAAGAAACCAGGGCGGCCCGACGCACGTGCATCCCATAGCCTCCATCGTGCTTCCGAGGTGCTGCGAGCGATCTATGCCGCGCAGGGCGATGTAGAGGCATACGTCGGCGTATGCAACCAGGTGGGTCTAACCCCAAAGGATTGCGAATCCATTGCAGAAATCTTTCAGAAACACCGTCGGCCAACAGATGCGCTGATCTGGGTCGAGCGTGGCCTCGACCTTGAAGGCAAGAAGATGTGGCCCAATCAATCGACCTATCGTCTCCCCACCATGAAGCGGGAGTTGCTCGCGAAACTCGGACGGCAGGACGATGCTTTGCAGTCTGCGTGGAGAGCATTTCAGGAGGAGCCAGCACCATACTCCTACGAGGAGTTGATGAAGTATGTGCCGAAAGCCGAGCGAGCTGAGTGGCACAGGAAGGCGATGGCGGAGGCCGAGAAGGGGCGCTTGGATGCTCTTATGCAGCTCTGCGTGAAGACCAAAGAGTGGACGCGTTTGGCCGAACGCGTTCTGCATGCCCAACCGGAGCATTTGGAGGACATCAGTCATTACACGACCGAGCCAGCGGCCGACGGACTGGCAAGATCTCATCCTGGTGCAGCAGCGAAATTATGCGGTGGCCTGGGTCTTCGAATTCTCAAGGCGAAGAAGAGCAAGTACTACGGTGCGGCCTTGGGACATTTCCAAAATGCAAAGAAGCTTTACGAAAAGGCTGGGCTCAACGAGGAATGGAATGATCTTGTAGCGAAGGTACGCAGCGACCACCGAGGCAAGCATAGCTTTATGCCCGGCTTTGAACGCTTCGTGTCGGGAAAACACAGCGGTGGAGAGCTGTCCTTTCTGGAGAAGGCTCGGCGGCATTGGGGATAGCAATCTTTGCGTAAGCGCTGAGCAACCGCGGAAGGCGGGGAGCGCTCCGACGTCTGTCCGATGGAGAATGGAGAGATAGAGATGGCTCAGTCTGGGAATTGGGAGCGATCGAAGAGGCAGACAGTGTACGTCCCCCAACTGTTTGCTCCGTCCTTGGGTAGCCTTCCCGGTTCTCAACCGTGCTATGCTGATCTCGCGCTGACCGCGCGGACACCATGCCTAAGACTCTGATTCCGCCAGGCCCCAAGGCCGCCAAGAGCTTGGCCGAGGCCATGAACACGCTGGCCCCCGAGCAGAGCTTGCAGTTCTCGGGGCCGGCGGGCCTGGGCCAGGACCCGAGCTTTTATACCGATCGGGATAGAAATCCGTTCGAGCGCATCAAGCTCGAGTCCCTGACTACTCAGGCCAGGGAGAAGGTCCTCTTCACTGGCCACCGCGGGTGCGGGAAGTCCACCGAACTGAACCGGCTGGCCGCCGACCTCGATATTCTGAGAAAATTTCTCGTGGTTAAGTATTCGGTCTTTGACGTCCTCGACCCGAACGATGTCAGGTTCATCGATCTTCTCTTCTCGATCGCCGCCCAGACATACACACGGGCTCTCGACGCTGGTGTTCCCCTTGCTGAGAGCCTCGTCGATCGTCTCAACCGCTGGCGTCAGACGATCCGATCACCAAGATCGACAAAGAGGAAGCCGAGGTCGAGGTCAAAGGGAAGCTCAAGGCTTTTTTCGTCGAGGCCTTGGGTCGGCTCCAGCGAGGCGTGGAAAGCAAGACACAGGTGCGCGAGGTCCTGGAGCCCCGCCTCACCGATCTCGTGGAGATCACCAACGCGATCCTGGACGAAGTGCGCTTGGCCCTCTCCGGCAAGGACATCCTGATCATCATTGACGACATCGAGAAGGCACCGCTTTCAATCGGCCGGAATCTGTTCGTCGAGAACGCATCGGTTCTCACCCAGCCGAGATGCAAGATCATTTACACCCTGCCGATCGCGCTTTACTGCTCCCACGAGTTCCCCGGAACGATCACGTCAATCGGAACGCCCTACATCCTTCCGAACTTTCACGTACTTAGCCCCCAAGGACGGAAAGACCCGGCAACAATCCGTCAGCTTTCGGAAATGGTGGCGAAGCGGCTCGACCCCGCTCTCATCGATTCCGCCCATCTTGAGAAAGCCATTGTCAACTCAGGCGGCGTCACACGGGACCTCATGCGCGTCCTGCGCGCAGGTTGCACCATCGCCCTCACCAAAGGCGGGGACCGCATCCTTGAGCCTGATGTGGAAGAGAGCCTGGCAGAAATCAGGAACCAGTACAATCGGTTCCTGACGGACGAGCACTTCGCCATTCTGGCCAAGGTCGCCAATCGAAAGGCTGCAGGCGGGAGTCAAAACGAGTTGGACCTGATTCACGCCCTCGCCATTCTGGAATATTTGAACAAAGAACAGTGGGTGGACGTTCACCCGATGGTGAAGCCCCTCCTTGAGGCTTGGGTGAAGCGCCAGCCGAAACAGACACCGAGGCCGGCGAAGAAAGGCAGGTCGCTTCGGAAGCGCCCATGACCTCCCATCTTCAGATCAAGGAGCAGCAGCAAGTCGAGGAGATCATCACGCTGCTCAAACAAACTGGTGACACTGGCTGTTTCCTTTTCGTCACCTGCGCGGGTCCCAGGGCCCGTCAGACGGTTGAGGAAGCGATTCGAGAGGGCCTCACCCGTGACACTCCTGTGAGGACGATCAACCTCGCCGCGGGGGAGCGTGACCTAGCTGCAAGACTTCGACAAGAGCTCGCTGTGCTCAAGAACTCTCCACCCGTCTATTTCATCGACGGCCTACCGCAGGTCGTCTCGGAGGAGAAGGCCAAAGGTCCAGGCAGGCTCTCTCATTCTCTTCTTCAGCTCAACCTGAGCCGGGACTTCTTCGCTACCAAGCGCCTTCGGCTCCTCCTCTGGCTGGACGAGCCGACGGAGCAAGAGCTGTTCTGGAAGGCGGGGGACCTCTGGGCGGTGAGGAGCGGCCACTGGAGTTTCCGCCACGAAGCTGATCTCAAAGCCAGAATCACCACGGAGATGGAAGGACGGGCGCCGCTGTTCGAAGCCCACGATCTCCGGCGTCGCGTCGAGGAGGACCGAGAACTGCTCTACCGTTACGAAAAGCTCCGGCCAGACGACCGGCTCGGGATCGCCGAGGCGAGAGAGCGTTTGGCCAGGAGCCTAATTGCACGGGGTGAACTGGAGGAAGCGGGGAGCATCCTCACGAAGTCATTGGGCGAAATTGGAGAGAAGAATGGGTCGGAGTGGCTGGCTATTCGAGGGGAGTCATTCCTGAGCCTTGGCCATCTTCATCTCCTGGCCGGTCGGTTCCAGGAAAGTGAGGCCGCCCTTCGGCAATCCCTCGCTGCCTTCCGACGGGTCGGTGATTCCTGGGGTGAGGCGAACGCGTTGAGGAACCTGGGCGTGGTCCAACGCCGCTGCGGCGGCGACGTCGTCCGCGCCCAGGCGGCCGTTCAGAAAGCCTTGACCACTTTCCGCCGGCTCGGCGACCCTGCGGGCGAGGCAGTCACTCTAGCAGACCTGGGCGCCCTCTACCGCGTCCGCGGCCAACTCGTCCATGCCGAAGCAACGCTTCAGGATGCCTTAGCGGCCTTCCGCCGCCTCGGTGATCCCCGGGGCAAGGCGAGCGCTCTAGGCGAGCTCGCCAAGGTATACCGGTATCGTGGCGAACTCTCTCGTGCGGAGGCGGCGCTTCAGGAGACCCTTGCCACCTTCCACCGTGTCGGTGATTCCTGGGGCGAGGCGAATGCCCTGAGCGAGCTCGGGATCGTTTACCACGACCGGGGCGAATTCGCTCGCGCCGAGTCTATGTTCGATGAGGCCCTCACCATCTTCCGCCGCGTCGGTGATCGCTGCGGCGAGGCGAACGTCCTCGGACACCTCGCGGCCGTCCACCGTGACTGGGGCGATCTCGCCCGCGCCGAGGCCGCACTGAAGGATGCTGTAGCCGCCTTCCGCGGCGTCGGTGATTCCTGGGGCGAGGCGAGAGTCCTGGGGGACCTCGCCCTGATCCATCGTGACCGCGGTGACTACGCGCGCGCCGAGGCTGCACTCAAACACACTCTCGCCACTTTCCGCCGCTTCCGTGATTC
>JACQTF010000087.1 GCA_016210925.1 Acidobacteriota bacterium
GAGATGAAGGCGGCCACTTCGCCGTATTGAAGAGAATTGAGGAGCGCATCCAGCTTCTCAACTTCCACTCCGTCCTTGACCGGGACCGTCAGGTACCAGGAAGGGCCTCGTTTCTCGAACCGTATCCTTTGACCCTCTCTCTTGAGCTGGAGGGATCGGACCTTCTGGCGGTCGAAAGCCAAAATGCTCTTGTTCCGAAACCGGTACATCCCGCCCTCGAGGGCCGTCCTGACCGAGTCAGGAAGCACCAGGACCTCGCTTTCGGCTGGCTTCTTCGAATAGACGCTTCGGTGGCTGAAATCTTCCTGGCCCATCCATACCTCCTCCGTGCCCCGTGGGCCGGTGATCCGGATCTTCCACGCCGGGGGCTCCAGTCCGAAATCCGAGAGGGGACCGACGGGAATCATTCTCCGCTGCACTTTGGACTTGGAGAGCGCTTCCAGCAATTTGTCCATCGCCCCGGGATCGGCTCGGTCTTCCACCGGCCGCGCCAGGCTCCAACCCTGGGTTCCCCGGGCCAGAGCCAGAGGAGTCCCCTGGCGCGGCTGCAGCTCCAGGTGCTGTATCTCCTCCCGGGCGGTGGTGAGCCACTGCGCGCGCGCCTGCTCCAGTTGGCTTCGGCGACGTTCGCCCTGAATCTCCACGAAATAGACATAAGCCATCAGCACAATGCCCAGCAGCAGAAAAATGTTCAGGTACCTTGAACGCATCTGTGTTCAGGTCAGTCGTCACTCGTCATTCGACACTCGATAATTCGAATGACGAGTGACAAATCACGAATGACGAAAAATCCTAGGGGCGCCTTCGCATCCAGACCATCAGACCCACGGCAAAAGGCAGCGCCGGGAGCACCATCAGCGACAGCCAGTGAACCATGCGAGACTGTCTCTCGGTCAGCTCGATCCGGCGATGGGCCGGATCCTTGGGACGGATGGTGACCAGGTCCTCCGCCTCCGCGAGCCAATTGATGCTATTGAGGATGAGATCCCCGTTGCGCTGCCTCTGAAAGTAGGCATTGGTGGCAAAATCCGAATCGCCAAAGAGGACCAGGAAGGGGATCGGCCGGGCGCCCGCTGGTTCCCGCTGGTTGACCAGGGCCAGCACCAGCGGACCTTCCGCATCCTTATCCCGATCGAACTGGATATCCTTTCCCTCCTTGAGCTCCGTTTCTCCCCAGCTGCTCTGCCGGGTCTTGACCAAGGGCACCGAACGTATCCCAGGGGTGGAAACGGGTTCCAGAGACCGGGCCATGGGGAAGAAGCTGAGGCTGCTCTGAAAGCCCCGGGTAATGGGGTGGTCCTCGTACTGGGTAATCGCAGGGGCCGCGGGCCCGATGCCGAACAGGCGGCCCACCCCGCTGTGATCGATGACCACGTCATCCCTGAGGATCACGCCCGCTTTCCGGAAAAGCCCGTCCAGGCCGATCTTGACCTGGGGGTCCATCAAGGCCACCAGTCTTCCCCCGCGGTCCAGGTACGATGCCAGTCGCGATGCCTCCTCCGGACTGAAAGCCACCTGCGGCCCGGCGAGCACCAGGACGTCGCAGTTCTCTGGAAGGACAGCGGTCTCCTGCAGCGCCACCCCCGACAGTGTGAAGTTTTGATTCTCGATCTTCTCTCGCAACAGCGAAAGGCCAGTGGCGCCCTGATCCACGATGCTCCTCTCTCCGTGCCCCACCAGAAAACAGATGTGCCGGGTCCGATTCTGGACCACCTTGAGAATGGCGTTGGTGACCTTCTCCTCCGTCAGGGGATCGATGAGGGTGTCGATTTTCGCGTGGCGATCCTTGAGCTGGAACACCACTTCGCCGAAGCGCACCACCTGGAACTTCTGGGCCAGCGCCGGCTCCATCTGGGGGTCTACCATCCGGTACTTGATCTTCGGGTTCAGGGCCCGGTACTCGGGCATCAGATCGTCGAACTCGCGGCTGGGAGCTTTGAAGAAAGCGTAGACGTTCAACTCCTCGGGCACCCGCCGGGCCACCTTCACCGTCTCGTCGCTCAGGCTGAAGATTCGGTTCTCCGTCAGATCGATCCGCACCCGGTGGCGCTGCCCCACGAAATTCACCAGCCCCAAAGCAACGGCCACGGCAAAGCACGCCAGCAGCACCAGGGAGTTCTCCCGCACCCCCCGGGTCCGGGCCAGGGCCCACGCCAGCCGCCGGTTTCTCCAGGCAAAAAAGAGAACCAGGGACAGGCCGACCGCTGCGCTGGAGACCTGGAGCCACACCCCCTCTTCCAGCGCCCGGGCGATCCAGGCCAGGACCAGCAACGCGAACCCTGCCCCGAGGAGGGATGCCTGTCGCACGTCACATCCTCCAGCGCAAGGAGATGAAGGAATGGTAGGTGAACAGCAGACCCAGGACGCAGAGGCTCACCAGGAAAAGGACGCTGCCACTATCCACGATCCCCTTGGTGAAGTCCTCGTAATGGCTCAGCACCGAGAGGTACTTGAGCACCTCGCTCATCAGGGTGCCCGTCTGGCGGGCCGCGATCTCGATGACCCACATGAGCAGGAAGCAGCCGAAGGTGAGGACGGCGGCGATGATCTGGTTCTCGGTGATGGAGGAGATGAAGACGCCAATGGAAATCAGGGATGCCCCCAACAGGACGGCGCCGATGTAGCTTGCCAGGACAGCGCCCCAGGCCATGGGGGGGTCGCTGAACCGGTGGAGGACCACCTGGAAAACCGCGGTGGGCAACAGCATGAGGAGAAAGACCGTCATCGCCGCCAGGAACTTTCCCAGGATGATCTGTCCGTCCTTGAGGGGCGCCGTCAGCAGCAGTTCCAGCGTGCCCCGCCGCCTCTCCTCCGCGAACATGCCCATGGTCAGGGCGGGAAGAAAAAAGATCAGGACGGTGCTCAGGATGCCGAAGTAGTTCCGGTCCACTTGCGCGGGGACGTCCATGGCCGGCGGCGAGTTGCCATACTCCGCCGCCTGATAGGCCGCGTAGAGAGCCTGCTCGGAAAAGATGGCGAGAAAATTGAAAAAGAAATAGCCCATCAGCACGTAAAAGACCGTGAGCACGACGTACGCAATGGGCGAAACGAAGTAGCCCCTCAACTCCTTCTTGTAAATGGCCCACATACCTCTCACCCCGCACCTGGTTCGAAACAGTCTCTTAGAAGCTTCCCGCACGTCGTTCATCTCCACCGAGCTGACCTCACCCATGTGCCTTCTCGAACGAGGTGCGGGGTCATGCCACGGGCTCCTCTGTCACCAGCCGGATGAAAATCTCTTCCAGGGTCGGGTTCACACTGCGCATCTCCTGCAGCTTCCAGCCGCGGCCCACCAGATATTCCGCCAGGCGCCCTCGCACCTCCTGATCGTCCTCGACCTCCAGCTCCAGGGATACCAGGGAAGAGTCCCCCAGCACTTCCCGGACGATCCGCCGGACGCCAGGGACGCGGGCCACCTCCGCAGGATCGAATCCATCGGAAGGACCCTGGCGATCCACCCTGAACCGGATGAAAATGCGCTCCCCGCCCTGCAGGCGCCGCAGCAGCCCCTCCGGCGTGTCCACCGCCACCAGCTTGCCCTTGTTCAAGATGATGACGCGCTGGCAGGTCATGCTCACCTCGGGCAGGATGTGGGTGGACAGCAGAACCGTATGGCGCTCTCCCAGGCTTTTGATCAGGTGCCGTACCTCGATGATCTGCTTCGGATCCAGCCCGATGGTCGGCTCGTCCAGGATGAGGATCTCAGGCTCGTGAATGATGGCCTGCGCCATCCCCACCCGCTGGCGATAGCCCTTGGAGAGACGACGGATCAGAGTCCGTCCCACCGTTTGCAGCCCACACAGCTCCTTGACCTCCCCCAACCTGCGCCGGGCGCGGGCCTTTTCGGTGCCCCGGATCTCCGCCACGAAGCGCAGGTATACATCCACCGACATGTCCGCATAGAGGGGGGGAATCTCCGGCAGGTAACCGATGCGCTTCTTCACCTCCCAGGGATGCTCCCGGATGTCGAACCCCGACAGGCGAACGTTGCCCTCCGAGGCGGGAATGAATCCCGTCAGGATCCGCATGGTGGTGGTCTTGCCCGCCCCATTCGGCCCCAGAAAGCCCAAGATTTCCCTTTCACCTGCCTGAAAGGAAAGATCCTCGATGGCAGTCACGGGGCCGTACCGCTTGGTCAGGCCCTGGACTTCGATGACACTCATGTGAGTTGATTCGCTGGGCGCAATCACTTACTCTAAGCAGATCCATGCGGGCTTGTCAACGGCAGAGGAGTGGGTGGGCTCACGGGAAACCACAACCCCTTTTCCGGCGCTCGCCAGAGGTAACGCCTGATACCCCATGAAGCGAAAAGCACACGTGACGGAAATTCGGGTGCCATGGGCCGACGTGGACAGGGCCCAGGTGGTTTACTTCGCAGCCTTCTTCAACTATTTCGAGGTGGGCGAATTCGAGTTGTTTCGTGCCCTCGGAAAGCCACGGACCCAGCTGTACCGCAAGCTCCGGCTTGGCCTTCCTCGAGTCGAGGCCTTTTGTAAGTATTTGGCCCCGGCCCACGAGGATGACCTGTTGGAGGTCCATAGCTGGGTGGACGAGGTCCGGTCCAGAAGCTACCGCCTGGCCCACGAGATCTATCGCAAGGCAGACGGGAAGCTACTGGCCACCGGCTACGTGACTTGCGTCTGCGCCCGAAGGGACGACAACGGGTTACACGCCATCCCGGTGCCAGCGGAGCTGCGCGAACTTCTCCTGGGAACACCCCGCTAGTTTGGCTCAAAAATGGAATGGCCGGTTCACCTGAAGCTGAGTGCCATACAGGCGGTGGCCTTGGGATGCCTGGTCCTGGCCGCGGGCATCTGGTTGAAGGGCAGGGTCCGCATTCTGGATCGCCTGAACATCCCGGCAGCGGTGTTGGGCGGCCTGCTCTTCTCCACGCTGGCGCTCTTCAGCCGCCGAGGTCTCTTCACCCTGGAGCTGGACACCACGCTTCGGGATCTGCTGATGATCGTCTTTTTCACCGCGGTGGGCCTCTGCACCCGATGGCGAATTCTCAAGGTGGGGGGCCTTCAGGTGGGACTCTTGCTCACCCTGGCCACAGTCCTGGCTGTGGTGCAAAACCTGATCGGCATCGGGATCGCCAAACTCTTTGGCCTCCATCCTCTCATCGGCATCGTCGCAGGCTCGGTGAGCCTGACAGGCGGTCCGGCCACCAGCCTGGCCTTCGGGCCCACGTTCGAGGCGATGGGAGTCCAGGCCGCGACCGTGGTGGCCCTGGCGGCTGCAACCTTTGGCATCGTGAGTGGGGGGCTTCTCGGCGGCCCCATCGGTACGCGGCTCATCGAAAGCCGCGGGCTGAGGAACCGCCCTTCTTCCCGGTGGCGGAAGACCGGTCAGGAGATTACGGAGGCCCTGAATCCCGCCCAGGGAGAGCGGGCTGCCTTCGGGCAGCAATCCCCAGGGATCGGGGGCAAGGTGCCCATCCTGCCCGAGGAACTGGAGGGGTCGGGCCTGATCCGGGACGTGGCAATGGTGGCTGTGTCGATGGGGGTCGGTTCTGTCCTCAGCGGTTGGATCAGCGCCAGGGGCTTCGTTCTGCCTTCCTACATCGGCGCCATGATCGCCGCCGGGATCTTTCGTAACGTCAACGACGCGTTGGGATGGACCCGCCTCTCGGACCGCAACGTGGAGACCATCGGCAACATCTCCCTCTCCATCTTCATCGCCATCGCCCTGATCATTACCGCCATGGCGCACTTCTTCCGCCAACCGTAGGAAGCGAATGGCCAAGCAGATAGCCCTATACAACAAGATCTTCCTCGGATTCATCATCGGTCTGGCTTTGGGCGTTACCTCGAATCTGCTCTTTAGCGGAAGCCCAGGCTTGGCTTGGTTTGTCACCCACATCTCGGAACCTTTTGGCCGTCTCTTCTTGCGACTGATATTTATGATTGTCATCCCACTGATCGTCTCATCGCTGAGCCTGGGAGTGATGGGTCTTGGGGACATCCGGACCGTGGGACGCATTGGAATCAAGACGCTTGTATTCACTCTGATCGTCACGTCTCTTTCTGTTCTCATCGGGCTCACTTTAGTCAATACCTTCCGCCCGGGGGATGGCTTATCACCGGAGGTAAGAGCTCAATTGCTGGGCACGATCCGGAGCAAAGAAGCTGGCGCGGTGCTTAAACCTAGCGAAGTGGACTTTGGCATCCAGACACTCGTGAACATTGTGCCTGACAATCCATTGGCGGCGATGGTCAACGCTTTCAAAGGAGAGATGCTCGGGGTGATGTTCTTCTCGCTGATGCTCGGAGTGGCGCTCGCCCTCTCCTCTCCCGAGCGCACCAAGCCATTGGTCGGCGTTCTTGAGGGACTCTACGAAGTCACCATGAAAATCATAGACATCGCCATGAAATTAGCCCCCTATGGCGTGGCCGCCCTCCTCTTTACTCTCACTGCACGCTTTGGCTATTCAGTGCTGAAGCAGCTGGCAGCGTATGTTGTCGTCGTGCTGGTAGGCTTGGCTTTTCATCAATTTGTCGTTTACTCTTTTTTAGTGCGCTATCTCGCGGGGATGAATCCCTTGACTTTCTTCCGGAGAATCAAAGCGGTGATGGTGACAGCTTTTTCAACCAGCTCCAGTAACGCCACCTTACCGACCACCCTAAAGGTGGCGCAAGAGAATCTGGGAATTTCTCGAGAGATTTCAAGCTTTGTCCTCACATTGGGCTCAACGGCAAACCAAAACGGGACAGCCCTCTACGAAGGTGTTACGGTATTATTTCTCGCCCAATTTTTTGGCGTTCACCTGGGCCTGGAAGCTCAGTTGTTGGTGGTCCTCATGTCGATCCTATCGGGTGTGGGCACTGCGGGAGTTCCCGGCGGCTCTCTTCCTCTCATCGTTTTGGTCCTGGAATCGGTGGGCGTTCCGGGCGAGGGAATCGGTATCATTCTCGGAGTCGATCGGTTGCTCGACATGTGCCGCACGACAGTGAACGTCACTGGCGATATTACGGCAGCCGCTTACATCGCCAGGTCCGAAGGTTCTCTGCAAGCTATCCCGGATTAGCTGCGAGCAGAACTCCGATCACAAGAAGGCCCGCTGCAACGAAGTGAGAAACTGGATTCCCGGTATCGTTTTCTCGCTCAGCCGGTCATCGTTGGTGATAAAGAGGTCCACGCGCGCCTGCGCCGCGCAAGCCAGTTGGATCCCATCCGGCGGCCGGATGGTGCGGTCCCGGCGGATTTCGGCGTAGGCACGAGCAGCTTCTCGATCAAACGGAACCAACACCGCGCCACCCGCGAGAGCCTCCTCGTACTTTTGCCGCAGTAGCTCGTTTCCTGCCTCAGCGGGCTTCACTAAAACCTCACCGAGGGTAAGCGTCGAGGTGTAGAGCTGGTCGTTGCGTTTCAACATCCGTTTGCGCAGTGCCACGACGCGCTCGGACAGCTCTCCATAGTCCTCGATCAAGTAAATGAACAGGTTCGTGTCCCAGAAGATCCGGCTCACTGCCACCCCGCACCTAGGACCCGAAATGGCGTAATCCTTTGCATAAAGAGGCTAGGTGCGGGGCCAGTCCTTCCTCAGCCGGCGAACGTAGCTGTCCGGATCCTCGCCCGCCCAAATCTCCTTGCCCAGACCACGGAGACCCAGGATGGGATCGGACTTTTCGGGACTACCTCCCCTCGGCGCATACGTGGAGTGATACCAGTCGATCAAGTAGTGGTATTCCGCCGGGACATCGTCCTTGTTCGGAACCATCTTCGCGCCTTCTCGCGCCGGGTGATACGCGTCTCCCTTACGGAAGAGGCGCCGAGTGTGCTTGCCCGTTGCGAACAACATCCGGTACCTCCCCGGGCCGGGCGGGCGGTTCGCGACGCAATGTTGAGTGGCGTGAACCCGTACCCCAGGACGCAAATCGCCGGCAATGGCTTCATTCCGAGCGCGTTCGACGATCTCGGTGATTGTAAAGTCCGACCGGTCAGGGTGTTCCCGGTGTGACAGCGCAGCGGCAATCCAAGTTTCATCAGCTACCTTGATAGAATGCGTGACGGAAACGCTCATCTAAAAAACCACCATTTGAATGAATTTACCTATGAACATTGTATGAATGTATTTTAGTTTTGTCAAGCGAAATTTTTTGGGGTCAGCAGGCGATTTTCCGGGTTCCCTCAGCGACCAGCTACCAGCGAAAGGAAGTGGGTGGCCACGGAAGCGAGACGTTTGCGCCAGCCCGCCAGAGAGGCTCCGAGGGCGCGCGCCTGGACCCCAGCGCGCTGCTTGAGGTCGTCGAAGAGGGTGTAAGCCACGGGGGTAACCAGCAGGGTGATGAGCAGGCAAAGAGTTTGCCCTCCCATGGCCACGATGGCGATCGACCTGCGACTGGCGGACCCTGGGCCGGTGCCCAGGGCGATGGGAACCATGCCCGCCACGAAGGCCATGGTGGTCATGAGAATGGGACGCAACCGGGTGTGGCAAGCGTTCGGCACCGCCTCGTCCCGGGGCTGGCCGTGGCGGCGCAGGGTGTTGGCGTAGTCCACCTGGAGGATCGCGTTCTTCTTCACGATGCCGAAGAGGACCAGCAGGCCCAGCGCGCTGTAGATGTTCAGGGTCTCCCGGGTGACCCACAGGGAAAAGAGGGCAAAGGGGACGCACAAGGGCAGCGACAGCATGATGGTCACCGGATGAATGAAGCTCTCGAACTGAGCCGCCAGCACCATGTACATGAAGATCACCGACAGGATGAAGGCGATCACAAAATTGGTCTGGGCTTCACCCAGGGTCTTCGATCGCCCGGTGTAGGCCACGTCGTATCCAGCGGGCAACTCGGCCCGGGCCAGGATCGCCCGGGTGTCGTCCAGGGCCGAGGCCAGGGGCTTGCTCTTCTCCAGGTTGGCGAAGATGCTCACCGTGCGCTGGCGGTTGAAGCGCTGGATCTCCACCGGGCCCGTATCCTGCCGCAGCAGGCTCAGGTTCGCCAGCTCCACCCCGCCCGGGATGCGGGATGGGATCGCGAGCCGCTGGAGGTACGACAGGTCATTGCGGTATTGCTCCTCCAGCCGGAGGCGGACGTCGTACTGCTCGTCCAGCTCCCGGTAGCGGGTCACCCGCTCGCCTCCCACCAGAGTCCGCAAGCTGTGGGCCACGTCCGCCACCTGGCTTCCCAGGGCCGCCGCTTTTTCACGGTCCAGCACCACCCGCAGCTCGGGCTTGCCCAGCTCCAAACTGGTGTCCACGTCCACGAAGCCGGGGATCTTCTTCATCTCCCCCGCCACGAAACCAGCGGTGTGCTCCAACTTCTGCAGATCGGGACCCCGCAGGGCGAAGTTCAACGGGATGTGCCACGTGTTGCCCCGCACGGAGATGGAGGAGGCATTCTGGACGCTGGTGCGCAGCTCCGGATACGCAGCCATCACGCGGCGGGCATCTGCCATGACGTCAAATTGCGAGAAGCGGCGTTCTTCCAAATCGACCAGGCGCACATAGACCGACGCGCTGGAGACGGAGATCCCCAGAGGTTCGCCCACCGTGGTGAGCACGTCCCGAACACCCCGCAATTTCGCCAGGCGCTCCTCGATGCCCTTCACCAGGCCGTCGGCCCGGTCCAGGTTGTAACCCGGCGGCAGCTTGATCTGAACCTCGAACTCGCTCTGGTCGTCGAAGGGGACGATGTCCTTGCCCACGACGAGAAACAAAGGCACGGTGAACAGCACCGTCGCGACGCTGATCAGCACCAGGGCGAGGCGGTGCTGGAGCGCCCAGGAGAGCAGCGTGCCGTAGATCCGGTCGATCCCGCGGAACAGCGCCGTGCTCCGCGATTGAACTTGTCCGTGGATATGCTCTAAATCTTCCGGCTCCGCTTCGCTCTCCTGTGCCGGGCGCCCGGCCTCCGGGGCCAGCGATTTCCCTGCTCTGAACAGCAGCGAGCAGAGGGTGGGTGTCAGGGTGAACGCCACTAGCAGCGAGACCATAACGGCGAAAGCCATGGTCAGACCGTAGCTGGAGAAGAAGCGTCCCACCATCCCCGACATGAACCCCACGGGCAGGAAGATGACCACCAGGGACAGCGTGGTGGCCATGACGGCGAGGCCGATCTCTTTGGTGGCCGCAACGGCAGCGGCCCGGGGCGGCTGCCCACCTTCCTCCACGTGGCGAAAGATGTTCTCCAGGACCACGATGGCGTCGTCGATGACAATGCCGACGGCCAAGGTCAGGCCCAGCAGCGTCATGTTGTTGATGGTGAAGCCCATCATCCGAATCAGGGTGAACGTGGCAATGAGGGAAGTGGGTATGGAGACGGCGGCGATCAGGGCCGACCGCAAGTTGCGCAGGAAGAGCAGCACCACGAAGCTCGCCAGGATTCCGCCCAGCACCAGATGGAGGGAGAGCTCGCCCACCGACCGGCGGATGAAGCGGGACTGGTCGCGGATGACCTGGACATCGACACCTGCGGGCAGCGCTGCGCGCAGCTCGTCCAGCCTGGAGAAGACCCGGTCCGCCACTTGGACGGTGTTGGTCCCCGACTGCCTGCGCAGGAGGAGGGTGACGGCATTCCGGCCGTTCAGGCGAGAGAGGTTGCGCGGTTCGACCACGCCATCCTCGACGCGGGCCACGTCGGCAATCTTGATGGGGGCACCCTTGACGTAATCGACGATCAGCTCGTTGAACTCCTCGACGCGCTGGATGCGGCCCATGGTGCGCAAGACGCGTTCCGTCGCGCCCAAATCCACCCGGCCGCCGGGGACCTCCAGGTTCTGGGCCTGCAACGCCGCCCGTACCCGGTCGATGGTCAGGCCGTAGCTTTGCAGCCTCTCCGGATCCACGTAGACCTGGATCTCCCGCTGCCGGCCTCCCAGGATGTCGATGGACCCCACGCCGGAGATGGACTCCAGCGGCTCCTTGATCCAGTCCTTGGCAATCTCGGTGAGTTCCCGGAGGGACCGGTTGCCGGAGACCACCAGGGCCAGGATGGGTGAAGC
>JACQTF010000088.1 GCA_016210925.1 Acidobacteriota bacterium
TCGGCCCGTTCCGTGCCCCTTCGGAAGGTTTACTTCATCAAACACGGCCCCCAGAACAAGGTCGAAGCTCTTTCGCGAAACCAGGCGTTTCGAAAGCTGGCGGCCCAACTGTACCTGCCCATGGCCGATCCCGAGTCCCTGGCGCAGTCGCTTCGCTTCGCCCAGCAACTCCTGGAACAGGTCCCCTGTGCCGAACTGGCCTTTCTTCCCGACGCCCGCATCGTCGATGAGATTCTTAAGGAGGAAGCATGAGGAAGAAATACAGGACTCCACAGGTCACGGAGGTGGAGCTGAACCCGCAGCAGGCCGTGCTGGCTTCGTGCAAGGCGGGTACCAACAACAACAAGAGCAACGACCCCACCGGGTTCTGCTCGAACGCATGCAAGAACGAGACATCCGTGACAAGGACTACCAACTACGCGGCCAGCTCGTGAGGGGGTGGTTGGACGGAAATGGCAGCTTCTCGTTTTTACCGTTGCCGCGGCCGGAGCATGGAGCCTACGCTGCCGGACGGCAGCCTGGTCTCCGTGGTCCCCGCGGATTCGGACGAAATCAACGTTCACGACCTCATCGCGTTCCGCCTGGGTGGCGAGGTCGTCGTCCATCGCGTCGCCCGCATCCGGCGCGAGGCCGATGCGCGGCTGTTCCTGGCGGGCGGCGACAGCAGCGAGCTGGGACACACCTGGATCACCGGCGACGAACTTCTGGGCCTGGCCGTTCCCGTGGCCTTCCCCGGCACGAAGGCTCCTCTGGCCCGGGCCCTCCTGCAACGGCTCCAGTCTTTCCCGCTGTATAAGGTCTGGGCTCGAGCTCTTGGCCGCGGCGTTCGACTCCGGGAGCAGCAGCTTAACGAAACCACGCACCGTTTTGCGGCCCTTCAAGGGAATCGTGTGGTGGGCAGCGCCTGCCTCAGCCTCTCTCGTGGAGCAACCGAGGCGTGGATTTCGAACCTCTGGGTCCATTGGACCCTGCGACGGGCGGGAATCGGCAGAAGGCTCCTGGAGGCGGCCGAGGTGGCCGCACGCCGGCAAGGGGCGTATTCCATCCGGTTGCGGGCCCGGAAGGGGGCTCGCCCAGCTCTGGCCCTCTACGCGAACGCAAGTTATCACTGTCTCGATGAGGAGGAAGGCCAGATCCTCGTCCTCACCAAGGAACTGTCACCCGGTTTTTCGTGGAAAACTGTGCACTGCGAAGCACATGTCGCCTCATTTTTCCCCGGAGAAATTTTCTCAGCCGCTGCTCTTTCGCACTTCCCAAACTGTAAGCAAAAGTAACAGTCCTTCCCGTTTCCAGGGAGCTGCTCGACGCCCCGCTTCCGCAAGGGCATTATCTTTCAATCCATTGCCGTGATGGGCTCTTTCGCCATCCCCTTGCTTTTATTCCGGCCCACCAATTGTGATTAGGGTTAAAGAAGGGGACGGGTAACCTTTAATTGTTGGAGGCTCACTTGCACTCTTTTGCTGACGGGAGAATTCGCATGCATCAGGGAAAACGTGATTTCTGGCCTTCGGAACGGGGAGTGGCCCTTCTCGTGGCGTTGATCGCATTGGCTCTTCTGTCGCTGCTGGGGTTGAGTCTGAGCTTCAGCGGTATGACGGAGGTGACCATCAGCGACAACTACGAAAGCAACGTCACCGCTTCCCTTCTGGCAGAGGCGGGGTTGAACGTGGCTCGGGAGCTCTTGCAGGGCAAAGCATGGCCCTTGCAAGTGACCGATCCACCCGGCAGCTTCGACCAACTGCTGCGTGGACGGCTCCAGACCGGACCCTATGATGATACGGCGTACGCCTTCGCCTCCAACGTCTTCGACCGGCGCAACCCGTTGCGACGACCGGAAGCCAGATTTCTGAACCTCTCCGTCCCCTCTCTGGCTGACAGCTCCGATGACGGGCTTCTCTACGACCCTGCTACCGGCCTCGACCTCATCCCCAAGCTGGGCGTCCCTCTCTGGATCGGCAACGGGTTGGACGGTCAACCCGGCACGCCCGACGATGTGACCTATTTTCAGCTTCCGGGGCCGGACGGCGTGTTGAATAGCGCCGACGATCAGTATTTGCCCGGCGTCGTGCGGACGCCGAGCGATCGAGTTGTGGGACGTTCTTTCGTCAAGATCACGGATAACATGGAGGCGGACGGAAATCTCTATGATGACACCGATGGGATCGTGAACATCCGGGCCGTGGGGGTCACGTCCGCATCCCTGGCCGGGACGCCGCGCAATTCGGTGGCTGTCGTGGAGTCTCTGGTCAGCCGGGGCGCAAACCTGGCCTTTCAAAGCCCGTTCATGGTGGCAGGTCCCGGAGTCAACACCACCCTGGATGGAAACGCGTTCGACATTGACGGCAACGATGCGTCGGGCCGAAGAGGACTCCAACCCGGGGTGGGTTTCCTGTTCGACAGCGCCCCGCTCGACGCGGACGCTGCAGCACTGGCCTGGTTCAACAGCATGAGTCAGCAGCAGTACGACAACATCACAGGGCGCCTGCCCAGCTCGATCCCGGAGGTGGGTAGTTCTACCTCCATCGACGACGTGACACCTGAAACCCGCGACATGGCCACCAATCCCAACAACCCTCAATACAATCCCGATCTGAACATGCTCCTGGATCCCAACGAGCTGGCTCAACTTCGGGAGGCGCTGAAGAAAATCGCCCAGAACCAGGGCACGTACTATTCGGGCACCGTCAACTGGGGACCGGGCGCCCACGGAGACGATTTCGGCGATATCCATTTCATTGACGGAGATTTTCGGTGGACGGGAAACGGCACGGGCAAAGGTCTGATCGTAGTCACGGGCACAGTGGAAATCGCGGGCGCCGTGGATTTTGACGGAGTGGTCATGGCGGTGGGCGCGGGAGACTATTGGATGCACGGCGCGAATAAGACACTGGAGGGAGGCGTCTTCATCGCGAATATGACCCAGGACACGATCACGGAACAATGGCAGTACGGGCCCGCCACCGTCCGTCTTTCGGGAAATTCCAACGTCCAGTACAACAGCTTCAACATCGAGACCGTCTTCAACACCGTGATCCCACTCAAACAGCTCGGCTGGAGAGACGTGCGTTTGGAGCAAGACCAATAGGTTAGAACGACTTCATCCAGCGGATCGCCTTCTTCGTGAGCCCCCAAAATCTCAGCGCTAATGCCCGGGCCATCCCGGAAGCCCGGGCCGGCCGGGCCTCGGCAGGATAGACGAGATCCCAGAGCAGAGAGACTCGGTGACGCAGGCTCTTCAGTTCGGATAAGTACAGGATCAGGGACACGTTTTCCACGCGGCGTCCCTGAAGCACCCGTTGATAAAGCCGTCCCAGGCCGGGGGAGAGCGAGACTTGCAGAAGACGGCGTCTTACCTCTTCGGGCATTTGGATGTCGAGTATCTCCTCCAGGTAGCCCAGGCACATCTTGACGGCCTTGAGGGAGTGCAGGCGGCCTGCCAGCTCCAAGGCTGCCCCCCAGTCGGGCGTGAGGTTCCACAACAGCTCCGCCAGGTCCACCATCCAGATCTGCCGGGCAAACGAATGCTTGACGGCGTGGATGGAGAGCAGGACCAGCAGGTCCTCGCAGGAGAGGACGGGAACAATCAAGTCATCCCACTGGACCCGCTGGTGTCGGCTGAAAAATTCCTGGGCCGAGCAGTCATATAGGTACCGCAGGGCCGGCGAACGGGAAATCTTGAAGGGATCGGTGTGGAGGTCCACCAGCACGGTTCCTTTTCTCCAATGGTGGCGGTTTTCCTCCTCCCGGTATCCGCAGCTCGCCAGCCCTCGTTCTGCGGTGTGGAGCTGTTCCGGAAGGACGAGCAGGTCCAGATCCACGAAGCCTCGAAGGCCGGGATCCTTGTAGAGGAGGGCCGCCAGCCCCAAACCCCGCAGGACCAGGAAGTCCACTCGATCTGCATCAAAACGGCGGCCCAGGACCCGAAGCTCTGACTCGTAGAGCCAGGTGCGCAGCGCGTTCTCCCGGTACACAGCGTGGGCCTGGTCCAGGATGGGTCCGGGCGGGTCCAGGTGCTCGGCGTGTCGTGCCAGGAAACCGGCCAGCCCATTGCTTAAGGCCAACGAAAACACCGTCGCCCAATCCACGCTGCCCTGGGTCAACCGGCGGATCTCCTCCAGGGCCGGTGCATCGAGTCGGCAACGGGCGATGAGCAGGGGCAGCCGCTGCTCCGCCGCCCAGGGACGTCCGAGCGGGGTGGACACGATGGTCACTGGTAGGTCAAGCTTCCTTCTCTCCGCGCCTTGCGGAGCGCGTAGTTGAAAAAGAGGGCAGCCAGCGGGAACCCCGCTGCCGCGGTCAACGCCAGTACCAGGAGGGGAACCTTGAGGTCCCCCAATCCCGCGCCCTTGAGCATGGCCTGGCGAATCCCTTCGATGGCATGGGTCACGGGAATGATCTGGGAGAGGTGTTGGAGCCAGTCAGGCAAGATCGAAACGGGATAGTACACGCCCCCGAGGAGCCCCGAGAAGCTGGCGATGGCGAAGCTGATGGGGTCTCCTCGCCGGAATGCCAACAGGGCTCCCGCCGAGATCAGACCGAACGGCAACAACGCCAGCAGCGTCAGGACGAAGATCACGGCGGCGGAGACTACGTTCACCTGTGGGAAAACTGCGTCGAACAACGCCACCGCCACGACCAGACTCAGGAAGACCTGCAAGGTGACCAAAGTGAGATTCCAGAGGTTCGAGTACACCACGATTTTCCACGGAGGCGTGGGCGACACGAGCATGGACTCCAGAACCCCCAAGGCCTGGGCCTGTCGCACGCAGCCGGAAAAACCGTACAGGGTGACGCCCAGATACTGGTGGAACGCCAGGCCCAGCAGGACAAAGGTGAAGTAATCGGCGCGATAAGGTCGAAGCTGCGGTGCCAGGTCTGCGGAAAAGAGGCGGCTCGCAAAAAACAGGATGGCCATGGAGAGTGTGGCGCCGAAGAGCTGGAGCACCAGGCTGACGCGGTAGTTGGCCTGGTTCTTGAAGTCGCGCTTCAGAAAGGCGGCGGCCAGGCGGAGGTTCATGGCAATCTGCCACTTCCCAGACCGCGTGGGTCCACTTCCGTCAGCTTGCCGGCCGCCATCCACCCCGCGCGATGGCAGACGCTTTTCGCTTCCTGGAGGTCGTGGGTGACCAGGAGAGTGGTCCTTCCTTCCCGGGAGAGCTGGCGCAGCGACCCGACCATTTCTTCCCTGAACCTGGGGTCCAGATGTTTCGTCGGCTCGTCCAGAAGAAGGACCCTCGGGTCGGGCAGCAGAGCCCGCGCCAGGACGAACCGCTGTCGAATCCCGGAAGAGCAATGGTTCATCTTCCGGTCCAGATGAGGGTCCAGACCGAAGCGGGCGGAGAGTTCCTCGATGCGCAGGGAGGGTCCGTAAAGACCGTAGAGGGCGGCGAAGAACTCCAGGTTCTCTCGTACCGTGAGCCTGCCGAAGAGCCCGGGTCGCTCGCCTGCCACGTATCCCACTTTGCTGCGGGCGGCGGAAGGCTCCCGGAGGGAGACGCCCTCCAGATACGCCTCGCCCGAGGTGGGCTCGATCAAGGTGGCCAGGAGCTTCAACAGCGTCGTTTTACCGGCGCCATTTTCGCCCAGGATCCCGAAGATCTCCCCGGGAGAGATCGCCAGGTGAACGTCGGATACCGCCAGAACCTCCTTCCGGCGAAACGGCAGCGGGCCAGGGCCCGGCGTCCGGAAAATTTTCGTCAGGCCCACGGCTTCGATCCCTCGGACTGTCCGTCCGGGCGCAACGGTGGGAAACGATGGCTCTGTTTTCATTCCAAACCTGCTGTCCGGCGCCGCAGATGGTAAACCAAATCGTCCCCCATCTCAACACGCAAGCCCCTGATCCGTCAATGAGCCCAGCGAGAGGGACCACGGAGTGCTGATGCGTTGGGAAAGCGGCGGCCGAGCTTTGACCCGTAGCACGAAGGCGAAAAGAACGGGCAGTCGGCGTCAATCGACCCAGTCACTCTGGATAACCTGTTCTTGGCGGAAAGAGGCCCAGCCAATGCATCAGCATCTCCGAGGCGGGGTCCTGATCTAACCGTGTTCGTCGTCGGTCCGGTGATCGGCGCAGTGGGGCAAGCTCGTCCAGCCCGCCTCCGCCGTTCCCCATTTTCGGCTGGTGTCCTAAGATCATTAGAAACGAGAGCGATCCTATCCGTAATTGGCTGAGAGAGTTGGGACGATTATTGCCCTTATCGACGCGTGATCCTGCGTGATCCCAGTTGATAAGCATGATAATCTTTGTTATCATGCTTGTCGACGAGGGAGTAGCCATGAAGCGAGGAGCAAAGGCCAGACCAAAGAAAGAGGCACTCAGTATCGATGAGGCCGCTGGCAAAATTGCTGATATTATAGAAGGCCATCTGGCAAACCTCAGCACCCGGGAACGAGAGGCCAAGCTTGACGCCTTCCATGACGCGGCCTCTAACCTCGGCAGAACTCGCGCCAAATGTGAACGACCTTCAGAAACTCGGGCGAACCGTCTTTTAGACCGATCTCACGAATAGCCGCTAGAAACGCCCTTTCATCTTTTTCTCGAAGGAGCTTTCTCAAATCCGCCAATAATTGCTGTCTTTGCCGTCGCGCTTTTGTGTCGATAGGGCGGCGGCCACGGCTCGTTTCCTCACGGATAACATCATTCAGGTCCTTTCGTTTCTCGTTCATTTGACCTCTCTATTCCAATCGCCACTGCCACGTTCAAGCCCTAATGGCCGATCTATACCATAGCACAAGGGACGACCACTCGCAACTACACATCAAAACTACGTCCGATGTACGACTCTACGTAGACTACGGATAATAGTTGACGGGCGCCCTGCGGTAAGGCATTATAGATTTGAGCCTCGCTTTAGAGGAGGTAAAAATGAGCTATATAGTCCGATATCGTGGGTCCGTCGAGATCGAATGCGCCACGCTCGAGGATGCAATTGCCATTGCTGAGAGATTGGCCAGTGGCGAGAGAGTCATGCCCGAGCACAGGGTAACCAGGGAATCGTCGCCGCCTGTACTTCAACTTACTAGATTTAAAGAGTTTGTAGGTCAGCTAAGGGACCAGCAGAAGAGGTTGCTAGGAGCCATAGCTGAGCAACCCCATGGGAAGACGGATCGTGTACTGAGGCAGATGTTTGACCTAAGCGATAACAAAGCACTGGGTGGGATGTTCGCTGGCATCTCCAAAATCGGCGCAAAGAGCGGCATAAGCACAGATGCCCTGTATACGGTCAGCAAGATAGACGTGGCTGGTGAGGAAGTTAAGGAGTACAGGCCAACTGAGTCATTGAGGAAGGCCGCGAAGGACATTGGTTGGAAAGTGAGCTGACAAAAAAGTCAGAAGCAGCAGCCACCTGACAAGCCTCATCGCGGCGACAAGTTATACCCCACCTAGAGTCAAGTCCGATCTGTCCGTGGTGTCGGTTGGGGCCGTTCACCTGTGGGCGAGGCCGGCCCGGTGTCACCTCCCAGGGGCGAAACGCACTGGAGCAGCCCGATGACACCGGAAGGGCCGAGCCGTTCTCCTAAAAAAAAGGAAAGGAATCTCTCATGGCTCTTCCACAAAACTTTGGACACTACCGGTGACGGTCAAGCATTTTTGTAGCGTATGGTTCCTCCGAGCACCATTCCGTACCAGCAGCCTCAAACGATCTCAGGACACTACCCGTTCCCGTTGGAAGTTGCGACGGGGTTGGTTTTGTGCCATGGTAGGCGATCGGTTTCCGGCTCAGTCCGAGGGTCACATCATGCCAAAGCAGGAGGCTCGAAAACTCGCTGAGAGCGAATCGCCGGTGCCCGATGCGGGACAGCTCCCGGCGTGGCATGTCGCAGACTTGCCCGAGCCGCCCGCCTGGGGCTTTCGCAATGTGTTTCGCGTGATCGGCCCGGGTGCCATCTTGCTCGGTGCCTCCATTGGGAGCGGCGAATGGCTCCTGGGCCCCTCCACGGTGGTCAAATACGGCGTCGCGCTCCTGTGGGTGACCACCGTGGCGGTCATCCTCCAGACCCTGCTGAACGTGGAGTTCGTCCGCTACACGCTGTACACCGGCGAGCCCATCTTCACGGCGTACATGCGCACGCGGCCCGGACCCACGTTCTGGGGTTGGATCTACGTGCTTTTCTACTGGCTGCAGGTGGGGTGGCCCGGGTGGGCCGGGACGGCGGCCGGCGCGCTGGCGGCCATGTACCTCACCCGGCTGCCCGTAGCCCAGGACGCTTCCCTGGTGCTGGGCTTCGGATATTTCACCTTCCTGCTCTCAGCGGGCCTGCTCACCGTCGGCGGCAAGATCGAACGAACCCTGGAATATGTGAACTGGTTCTTCATCACCTGGATCCTGAGTTACCTGCTCCTGCTCAATGTTCTCTACGTGTCCTGGAACGACTGGGTGCGTGGAGTGGGAGGTTTCTTGAGCTTCGGATCGGTCCCGGAGGGCGGCGACTGGTTTCTGTTGGGTGCTTTTGCGGCGTACTCAGGCGCCGGCGGGGCCATCAATGCCACCATCTCCAACTGGTTCCGGGACAAAGGATTCGGAATGGGTTCTCGAGTCGGCTACATCTCCGCCTTGGTGGGCGGGCGCAAAGTGGCCCTCTCGCCCACCGGGACCGTCTTTCCCGTCACCGAGACGAACGTGGGATGCTGGAAGCGCTGGTGGCGCTTCGTCGCCATAGACCAGTACGTGCTGTGGGGAATGGGCGCCTTAGTAGGCATGCTCCTGCCTGCGCTGCTGGCCTTGCGGTTTCTTCCTCATGGCAGTGACATCCGAGGCCTGGCCGTGGGGGCGGAGCTGGCCAGGGGCGTGTCGGGTGGGCACGCTGATTCGCCCCTCTGGGTCCTCACGCTGCTCTGCGGCTTCTGGATTCTTTTCAGCACGCAGCTTGCCATCATCGATGGTTTCGTCCGGGTCGTCACCGACATGCTTTGGACCGGAAGCGCTCGGGTCCGGCGGTGGCGAGGTGGAGATGTGCGGGGTGTCTACTACGCGGTGCTGGCGGCCATGGTCGCGTGGGGAATGATCGCACTGCAGTTGACCCAGCCCATTGTGCTGATCCAGATCGGCGCCAACGTGGCCGGCGCCATGACCATTTTATTGAGCCTTCACACCCTGTACGTCAACCGCAGGTTTTTGCCGCGCCCGCTGCGCCCGCCTCTGTGGCGGCAAGGTGCCCTGGTCCTGTGCGCGCTCTTCTACGGCGCTTTCCTGGTGCTCTGGATGCGCCAGCTCCTGGGACGAGCCGGGTCATGACGGCCTCCAGACCCTCTAGGGTGACCCTCTTTGTTCCCTGTCTGGTGGACCTATTCTTTCCCCGGATTGGAATCGCCGCAGTCGCAGTGCTGGAGCGGCTGGGGTTGACCGTGGACTATCCTCCGGGGCAGACCTGCTGCGGCCAGCCGGCGTTCAACATGGGATTCCAACGGGAAGCTCGCGCCATGGCCAGGCGGTACCTGGACCTGTTTGCCGGCAGCGAAGCAGTGGTGACACCTTCGGGCTCGTGCGCCAGCATGCTCCGGATCTTCTACCCGCAGCTTTTTGCTGCAGAGCCGGACATGGTGGAGCGTGCGCTTCGCCTGGCCTCGGTGACGTATGAGTTTTCGGAATTTCTGGTGAACGTGCTGGCGGTGGAAGATGTGGGCAGCTCGTTTCCCGGCCGGGTTGCCTACCATGACTCGTGCCACCTGCTTCGCACGCTGGGCGTGGACGAGGCCCCTCGAAGATTGATTCGCCGGGTCCGGGGAGCAGAGCTGGTGGAGCTGGAGGACGGGAGGGAGTGCTGCGGCTTTGGCGGCGCTTTTTCCGCCAAGCTGCCCGGCATTTCCACCGCCATGCTGCACGACAAGATCCGCCGCCTCCAGGACCAGCGGCCCGATCTCCTGGTGGCCTGCGATGCAGGCTGCCTCATGCAGCTGGCCGGCGGCCTCCGGCGGCAAGGCAGCAGCCTCCGTGCCTGGCATCTGGCGGAACTCCTGGCGCAAGGGACATGACCATGGAGGTTCCCCGCACGCAAGACCTGGAGAAGAACGCGCAGTCCGCGCTGCAGAACCAGTTCCTCCGAAAGGCACTGTGGAACGCCACCAGCCGTTTCCTGGGGTCGCGCCAGGCAGCCGTGGACCGGATGCCCGAATGGGAACAGTGGCGGGAGGGGGCGCGACAGATCAAAGAAGAGACGCTGGCGCATCTCGATTCGCACCTGGAGCGGTTGATCCGCCAGGTGGAGGCACGAGGGGGTGTTGTCTTTCAGGCCGCCGACGGGCCAGCCGCCTGCCGCTACATTGTGGACCTGGCTCGGGCGCGGGGGATTTGGTCCGTGGTGAAAGGCAAGTCCATGACCACGGAGGAAATCGGCCTTGCCGCGGCGCTCGAGGGGGCCGGAATCGAAGCCCTCGAGACAGACCTGGGAGAGTACATCGTGCAGTTGGCCCGAGAGATGCCGTCCCACATCCTGGCGCCTGCGATCCACAAATCCCGGGAGGACGTCTCCACGCTGTTTGCGGAAAAGCTGGGCTTGCCTGCGTACCAACAGGTGGACGAGCTGACCCGGGTGGTACGGTCTCAGCTTCGCGATAAATTTCTGAAGGCGGGGATGGGGATCACCGGCGCGAACTTTGTGATCGCCGAGTCGGGCACGCTGGTGCTGGTGGAAAACGAGGGGAACATCCGCCTGAGCACGTCGCTTCCCCCGCTCCACGTGGCCGTGGTGGGGAGGGAAAAAGTGCTGCCCGGGTGGGCAGAGCTCGAGGTGTTCTTGAAACTGCTGCCGCGCTCCGCCACAGGCCAGAAAATGACCAGCTACGTCTCGTTTCTCTCCGGGCCCCGGAAGAAAGACGAGCGGGATGGAGCCAGTGAGTTTCACCTGGTCCTCCTGGATAACGGCCGGTCTGGCATCTTGAGGGACCCGGAGCTGCGCGAGTCGCTCCACTGCATTCGGTGCGGGGCCTGCCTGAACATCTGTCCCGTGTACCGGCGGATCGGCGGGCACGCTTACGGCTGGATTTACCCGGGTCCCATTGGCAGCGTGTTGACGCCCCTTCTGCTGGGGCTGGAGCAGGCGCAGGCGCTGCCGTTTGCTTCAAGCCTCTGCGGGGCCTGCGAGCAGATCTGCCCCGTGAAGATCGACATCCCCCGGATGCTGCTGGCGCTCCGCAGGCGCGTCGTGGAGACGCTCCCCCGGGCACAAACACGGGCGCGCTTCCCTCGAGCACTGCGAGGAGCCGTGCGGCTGGGAAGCTGGCTGGCCCGGCACCCGCGCTGGTACCGGATCGTCGCCCACGCCGTGGCCGCAGTGACAGGGTCGGACAACGGGTGGCTCCACAGCCTGCCGGGCCCCCTGTCGGGCTGGACCAAGTCCAGGGATTTTCCCTCCCTGGCGAAGACCCACTTCCAGGACTGGTGGAAGAGGAAGAAGCCATGAGCGCTGCGAGCGATTTCGTGGAACAGTTCGTCGCGGAAGTGCGCCGGGTAGCGGGGTCCTCCTACCGGGCTCATTCCTCCGACGAAGCCTTGAGCGTGCTGGAAGCGATCATCGGGGAAGTTCGGCCCAGGAGCGTGATCCTGGGCAGAGGAGACCTCTTGGAAAGCCTGGGCTTTTCCTACTGGATTCGGGATCGTGGCATCACCCTCCTGACCGCGGACTCTGCGGGCGAGAACTGGAAGGAAAACGCAGCTCAGGCCGATCTGGGGATCACGGAGGCGGACTGGGGATTCTCGGATACCGGGACCCTGGTGCTGGAGGCTCGGCCGGGCCAGGAGCGAGCTACGTCCCTGCTTCCCCCGGTCCATCTCGCTGTCCTCTCAGCGAGCCGACTGCTGACCGGCATTTCGCCCTACCTCTCGGATCTCGCCCGTAGGCCTGAGCTTCCGTCCTGTATCACCTGGATCACCGGGCCCAGCCGCACCGCTGACATCGAGCTCACCCTCACCGTGGGCGTCCACGGTCCCGGCCAGCTCCACGTCATCCTGCTGGATTTTCCATAGGCTTTTTCGTTTGCGATGGGGCAGGTCGTGTGAAATACTGGCGCCATCCCAATTATTCTTGCGGTGTTCCTTCGCCCGCGCTTCCGCCTGCCCGGGTTGGGAAAGGGCACTCGCGTAAATCGAACGAGAGCGGCGAAGGGTTCTTCCAGATCAACCGCCGGTGCCCGTGAGCAATTCATAGGAGGAACAAATGGCCGGAGCAAAATTTGTGGTGATCTACCCACGTCCCAAGGATATCGAAGCCTTCGAGAAGGTTTATAAAGAGGAGCACGTACCCATGGCCGTTAAAAAGCTGGCCGGCAAGACCAAGTTCGTGGCGACCAAGGTACTGAGTTCCCCTCAAGGGACACCGCCCTTCTACCGCATCGCCGAGATCCACTTCCCGTCCCTGACCGCTCTGGAGGCCTGCGCTGCTTCCGAAGGCGCGAAGGGGACCTTGGCCCACGCCGTCTCGATCTCCACAGGCGGGAAGCCCATTTTCTTGGTCGCTGAGGAGGAGGTTTTCACGTTCTGACGCGGTCTCCATCCTTCGCGGCGCTCTCCGCCGGTGGGCTGGGACACACCTCCTGGTACAAAGCCTCAATGCGGGGGAGGACCGCGGCGCGATCGAAACGCTTTGCGACATCCTGCTGCGCCGCTTGCCCCAGGCGGGCGCGCAGCGCCTCGTCGGACAGCAACTGCGAGATCTTCTCTGCCAGGTGGTCCGGGTCGCGGGGGCGAAAAAGCATCCCGGTGATGCCGTCGCGGACGATCTCCGCAGGGCCCCCGATGTTCGGGGCCACCACGGGCAGGCTAGCCGCCATGGCCTCTGCCAGCACGAGCGAAAATGCTTCGTTCCAGGAGGGGAGAACGAACACGTCGAGTGCGGAGTAGAGGGGCTTCAGGTCCGGCATGGAATCTCGAAACCCCAGGCGATCACCCAGCCCGAGATCCCGGACCAGGTTTCGGAGCGAGCGAGCGAACCGCCCTCCATCTTTCGCGGTGCCCACGATGAGAAATTCCACGTTCGGATCCACCTGCGCGACCCGTGCGGCCGCTTGGATGAACTCCTGAGGGCCCTTGGCCGGTGAGAGTTGCCCGGCCATTCCAACCGCGCGCGCAGCTCGAACTCCCAGAGCCTGGCGGGCCGCTACCGCGTCGGGCAACCGGCGGTACTCTTCTGCTCGGACCCAGTTCGGAATCGTCACGACCTTCGTCTCGGGAAGGTCAAAGCGGTCCAGGAGGCCCCGGCGGACCGATTCCGAGACCGCGATGATCCTGGACGCCCGGCGTAGCGCGCGGGTGGAGACAGGGTTTCTTTTCAGCGGCAGATAGTGGTGACGGGTGAGGACAAGCGCGGGCCTGCGGCTCCATTTGCACGCCCAGGCGCAGACGGGATAGTCGCGAGCGACGTGGGCGTGGACCACGTCAATGTCCCACACGCGAATCCACTGCGACAGTCTCCGTGCAGAGAGCAGGTCGAGGGAATTTCGGAGACCGGCGTGGTGGAACACCACGCCGGGATGCCACACCATCTCGTGAAGTGGACTGCTGCTCCGTACGACCAGATGCACTTGATGCCGCCGGGCTGCAAGCTCCGAGGCCAGATCCGCCACGTGGCTCTCGCCACCGCCCCTCTCTGTGGCCGAAGACACCTGCAAAATATTCATGGGAAGCTTATGGAAAGCATCCTCAGAAACCTGCTGCTCAGATGAATCCGACCACCGCCAACAGCCGGCCAGTGGGACCGTCGCGACGGTAGGAAAAGAAGTTCTCGCGATCGCAGGCGGTGCAGCGCCGAGCGGCGAGGATGCGCTCAGGCCGCAGCCCTGCCTGCTCCAGCTGCCAGCAGTTCGCTGCCACCAGGTCCAGGTGCGCCTTTCCCTCCTTCCAGCGGGAAAAAAAGAGCTCGGGCGAGGGGAGATGCCGGCGGCAGGCTTCGATGACCTCGGGTCCTACCTCATAGCAACAGGCTCCGATGGAAGGACCGATGGCCGCCAGGAGGTTGCCGGGTGCGGTGCCGAACTCCGCCTTCATCTTCTCCACCGTCTTTCGCGCCACTTCCTTGACGGTCCCTCTCCAGCCTGCATGCGCACTGGCCACGACCCGGCGGGAGGGATCCACCAGCAAGGTGGGTAGGCAGTCGGCAGTCTCGATTCCCAGAAAGATTCCGGGCTCGCCGGTGACGGCCGCATCTGCCACCGGACGTTTCTGCCCCAGATGGGCGCGACCCACCAGGGCGACCGAATCGCCGTGGAGCTGTCGGAGTGTCACCAAGGTGGCTTCTTGTCCCAGGGCGCGAAAGAACCGGCGCCTGTTTTCCCGGACGTTCTCGGCAGCGTCCAGGCGGGAGAATCCCAGGTTCAGGTCCTCTGTCGGAAGCGGGCTGGTCCCTCCGCGCCGGGTGCTGAAGGCGTGAACAATCCCACCGAGGGTTTCAAGCTCCTCGAAGACGAAGAAACGAACGCCGTCCTTCTCGCGAGCTGCCAGGGCCATATCAAGTTGGAACGTCGCTGGCGCCCTCAGCTGAGGATCACCTCCGCCAGCGCAAGCTGGTCCGTGTGACTCAGGCTGAGGTGAAATTCGGTCATCCCCTTCTGACGGGCCAGCTCCCGGGCTGCGCCGTGAAGGAAGATCTGCGGTTGCCCGGAAGGCTCGTTGTGTACCTCCACATCCCGCCAGGACAGGCCCCCCTGCCAGCCGCGCCCCAGGGCCTTGAAGGCCGCTTCCTTGGCGGCAAAGCGCGCCGCATAGTGCTGGTACTTGTTCTTCCTGGACTCGCAGTAGGAGATCTCGCCGGCGGTGAAGACGCGCTTCAGGAAGCGCTCCCCCATTCTTTCGATGCTGTCGGCGATGCGGTGAATCTCCACGATGTCCACCCCCAGCCCCTTGACCATCAGGCGTCTTCCTCGGCTGGAAGGGCATAGATTTGACCTGCCTCTTGGTGTCCCAACCGCAGGTCCAGGATCTCGTTGGCGGGTAATTCGGCCGGGACCCGCACCTCGATGTAGTTGTCCGTCAGAGCTGTCCGGAAACCTTCCTGCGTCTCCGAGAGCGTCACAGCGCTCCGGACCTTTCCCAGGAAGCGCTGCGCAAAACGTTGTCTCTTGACCTCCGAGATCTCGCGCAACTGGCGGGCACGCTGGGCGATGGACCGGGGGTCCAGGTGCCCTGGCATCGAGGTCGCGGCCGTCCCCGGGCGGTCCGAGAAGGGGAAGACGTGGAGGTAAGTCAGAGGCAACATCTCCACCAGCCTCGTTGTGCGAGCATGGTCTTCGTCGGTCTCCCCGGGAAAGCCCACCAGCACGTCCGTCCCAAGCGCCGCGTCGGGCACCCGCTCGTGAATGTAATGGATCCATTCCGAGTACCGCTCCGCAGTATAGGGCCTCTTCATCAACGACAAGATTCGGTTGGATCCGCTCTGCAGGGGCAGGTGAAAGTGGGGCGCAAGCCGTGGATTGTCTATGGCCAGGTGCACCAGCTCCTTCGAGAAGCGCATCGGCTCGATGGCGCTCAGCCGCACCCGACGCATGCCTGGGGTCTTCAGGATTTGCTCGATCAGAGCGGCCAGGTGGACGGGAGTTTCCAATTTCCGGCCGTAGCTTCCCAGGTGAATCCCCGTCAGGACGATCTCCTTGTATCCGTCTTCGACCAGGCGACGGACCGTGGCCAGCACTTCCTCCGGGGGGACGCTGCGGCCGGCGCCCCGGACCACTGGGATGATGCAGTAGGCGCAGCAGGCGTCGCACCCGTCCTGGATCTTCAGGAAGGGACGGGTCCTTCCCGGATCCATCCAGGCCGGGGCAAGATGCAGCTCTCTCGCTTTCGAGATATCCGTGCTGAACAGTTGTGGCTTTTCCCGCTCCGCACGCAGGAATCGTGACAGGGTGGTCTTCAGCTCGTTTCCCACCACCCACCGCACTCCTTCCAGCCGGGTCAGCTCCTGGGGCTCGCGCTGGGCGTAGCATCCCGTCACCAGGATCGGCGCCCCCGGGTTCTCCCGGTGGGCCCGCCGGATCCACTGTCGGACATCCTGGTCCGAGCGGTGTGTGACCGTGCAGGAGTTCACGATGACGAAGTCGGCGTCCTGAAGCGAATCGGTCTGCGCATACCGGTGCTCGACCAGGTCCTCGAGAAGGGCGGCGCTATCCGCCTGGTTTGCCCGACAGCCGAACGTCTGCACAAAGAATTTTCCGGCGCTGTTTTCCTTGGGGCGCGCTTCCATCACAGATCGGAACCTTCCTTGATCTTCCTGGACCGTTCTACCACTTGCTTCTCCAGGTCCGCCTTGTATTGCTCCAGCTTCTTCGCGAGTCCTTTGTCAGCGAGGCTCAGGATCTGAATCGCCAGGACGGCCGCGTTGGTGGCGCCGGCCTTCCCCACCGCCATGGTGGCCACCGGGACGCCGGCCGGCATTTGGAGGGTGGAGAGCAGGGAATCCAGCCCCTTCAAGGCGGAGGAATCCAGTGGAACCCCGATGACGGGTAGCGTCGTCTCGGCGGCGATGACGCCTGCGAGGTGGGCCGCTCCTCCCGCGCCCACGATGAAAAGACGGACGCCCCTCCTTGCCGCCTGTTTCACCAGCTTCCGGACGCGGGCCGGCGAGCGGTGGGCGGAGGCGACCTCCAGATCGTAAGGGACATTGAAGTCCCGCAGCACTTTTGCGGCTTCCAGCATCGTGGGCAGGTCCGAGTCGCTGCCCATCAGGATACTGACCAGGGGATTTTTCATGATCGTTTCACCGGTGGGCCCGCCTTCGGATCCGCGTGGTGCTCTTTGGAGGAGCGGGTTTTTTTGAGCCCTTTTTGTCCGATGTCGCGCCGGTAGTGCTTGCCTTCAAACTCGATCTGCTCGGCAGCGCCGTACGCTTCGCGAATGGCTTCCTGCAGGGTGGCGCTCCAGGCGGTGACGTCTAATACCCGGCCGCCGGCGGTGACGAAGCCGTCGTTCGTGCACCCGGTGCCGGCGTGGAAGATGGCCCGGCGCCCGTTCCCGATCCGTTCCAGACCCCGAATGGGTTTTCCGGTCTCGTAGCGGTCCGGGTATCCTGCGGAAGCCAGGACCACGGTGACCGCGGCTTCCGGTGACCATTCGGCATCCTGCTCCTCCAGGGCTCCTTTCACGGTCGCCTGGAGCAATTCGAGCAGGTCGCCCCGCAGCCGCGGCAGAATCACCTGGCACTCGGGGTCGCCCATCCGAGCGTTGAACTCCAAGACCTTGGGGCCGTCCGAGGTGAGCATCAGCCCGGCGTAGAGAAAGCCTCGGTACGGGGCGCCGTCCTGCCGCATTCCTTCCACCGTGGGCCGAACAATCGTTTCCAGGATCGTTTGCTCCAGAGAAGGTCCGAGCAACCCTCCAAAGGAGAAAGCCCCCATGCCCCCGGTGTTCGGCCCGCGATCCCCGTCGAAGACGCGCTTGTAATCCTGGGCGGGGGCCAGCGGGCAGATGGCGCGGCCATCCGTCAGAACAATGCAGGAGGCTTCCTCCCCTTCCAGCCATTCCTCAAACAGGACCCGGTCGCCCGCCGCCCCGAATCTTCGCTCCTTCATGACCGCGTCCAGGGCGTCGATGGCTTCCTGCCGGGTCTGAGGAATGAGCACTCCTTTTCCGCCGGCCAGCCCGTCGGCTTTTAAGACCAGGGGCGGCTGCCAGTCTCTGGACTCCAGGGCTCGACGCGCTCTTTCGTACGAGTCGAAGGCCTCGAAGCGGGCTGTGGGAATCCCGTGCCGGGCCATGAACTGCTTCGCGAAGACCTTGCTTCCTTCCAGGGCGGACGCGCGCCGACTCGGCCCCACGACCTGAAGACCTCGACCTTCGAACCTGTCCACGATGCCCAGGGTCAGTGGCAGCTCCGGCCCGACCACCGTCAGGTGGACCTGCTCTTGTGCGGCGAACGCCGCCAGGCCGTCCACGTCATCGGCGGCAATGGGAACGCAGTCCCCATCGGTGGAAATCCCACCGTTGCCCGGGGCGCAGAAGATCCTGGTCACCGAGGGGCTCTGCTTGAGCTTCCAGACCAATGCATGCTCCCGCCCACCTGAGCCGACCACCAGGACCTTAAGTTTCTCTTCCCTGTTCACGGACGGTGGCCTCCAGCCCTCCCACGCGCAAGAAAATCATTTTATCCGACCATTTTTGACAGACAAAGCTTTTCACGACATAATGCGGCGCCGAGGACGCAATCGCGTTGCGGCTTCGGCCGAAGCTGCCGCAGTGGCTTTTGATGCGTGATGAGGTTCCGGTGGAGGAGATCCGGGTATTTCTGCTCCGGTGGTACGATCGCCACCGACGGGAATTGCCGTGGCGGAAGACGCGGGATCCCTATCGCATCTGGCTGTCGGAGGTGATGCTGCAGCAGACTCAGGTCCGGACCGTCCTTCCCTACTACAAAAAGTTCCTTGCCCGCTTTCCTACCCTTGAGTCTTTTGCCCGCGCCCGCCTGGACGAGGTCCTGGCCCTGTGGTCCGGGATGGGGTATTACAACCGGATCAGGAATATGCATCGGGCCGCGGGTCTGGTGTTGGAGGAAGGCGGGGAATTTCCCAGGGACTACCGGAACGCACGACGGTTGCCCGGCGTCGGGCGGTACACCGCCGGCGCGGTGTTGAGCATCGCCTTTGGCCAAAGGCAGCCGGTGGTGGACGGAAACGTACTTCGTGTGCTGGCGCGGCTTTACAAACTGCGGGGCCGACCCCATTCGTCTCGGTTTCAGGAGCGGATCTGGAAAAAAGCGGAGGCCCTCGTTCCCCGGAGACGGCCGGGGGATTTCAATCAGGCGCTCATGGAGCTGGGAGCCACGGTCTGTACCCCTGCATCGCCCGCCTGCGGGCGCTGTCCCCTGGAGGAGCAGTGCCTTGCCCGCCGGGCGGGCATCGAGGAGAAGATCCCGCCGCCGCCGCAGCGCCGCGCTCCGGGAGTGCTTCATCTGGCGGCTGCCCTCATCCAAAAAGGGAATCAAGTCCTGTTGGTCAGACACCGGGACAGAGGTTTCCCCACGGGATTCTGGCACCTTCCGTCGTCGCCGTGTCGTGCCGCCGGTGCCTCCAGGAAAGCCATGGAAACGCTCGTCTCCCGCTGGAGCGGGCGCGCTCCCAAAAAGCTATTTTCCTTGGAACACGTAACCACCATGCGCCGGATCGTCTTTCACGTCTTCCGGGCGGAAGCGCCCAAATTCCGGCCCGCTGCCGTCGGAGGCCAATGGGTCTCCCCGGACCTGTTGGAACATCTCCCTCATTCGGCTTCGTTAATCAAAATCCTGACTCGGGCCTGTAGCATCTGAATGGACCCGATCATTTTCTTCAGCTCTTCCCCGCCTCGGAAA
>JACQTF010000094.1 GCA_016210925.1 Acidobacteriota bacterium
CAGCTTCTCCCCCCTCAATGGACTTTCGCCAATTTGCGAAATCCCTCGCACCATGAATGAACGCCAGAATCTCTACTCTCCAGATTATTTCTCTGTGCCGACGAGCCATTTGCGGCGGAGTGCTTCGGCAACTTCTTGATGTGACATTGTGCGACCGGCCTTAGCGTCTGCTTGGCCTTGCGCCACAGCCTGGATTACGTA
The DNA here is from genome assembly GCA_016210925.1 of Acidobacteriota bacterium. Classification (GTDB taxonomy): domain Bacteria; phylum Acidobacteriota; class UBA6911; order JACQTF01; family JACQTF01; genus JACQTF01. The sequence continues at coordinate 202 of JACQTF010000094.1, forward strand.
GAGGTGATAGAGAACATCGTCCAGACTGCAATCGTCAGGTAAGCGATCGAGCAATGCTCTTACTGTTTCCTTCGTTTGCACAGTTCTTGCTCCTTGCCTCTAGTATACCGCCGTCCCAGCGTCGGACTGCTTCAGGATCAACTCCGCGCCGCCTCAAGACCTCCAAGGCAAGGCGGTAGCCGCCGCCTCCCGGTGCGTCTCGGTTAGTGGATTGCGAAGGAAGACAGCAGCAGTTCGGTCCCGAAGAAAATCAGCACGCCCAGGAACACCATCAGCGACACGGCGATGCTGGATTCCTCCCGGTTGACCTCGGGGATCAAATCGGACGCAGCCACGTAGAGGGTCACGCCAGCGGAAAAGGGGAGGGCGTACTTGACCAGGTCCGGGGCCACGGAGATGGACAGGATGCCCAGTAGGGTGGAGCTGGCAAGGATCTCCGACGAGAATCGCGCCTTGCGCCGGCTCTTGCCCGCGGCCCTCATGATGGAAGCCACGGTGAACCCTTCGGGAATCTTGTGCAGGAAAATGGCCAAAAACAGCAGGATGCCCAGCCGGGTGGAGATGAGGAAGCCCGACGCGATCAAGACCCCGTCAAAAAACGTATGGAGCACCAGACCCACTAGGGCTGTTTGGGCTGTCATGGGACGGAGGATCTCCTCGCCGTGCGTCTCTTCACCGAAGTGGAAATGCGGGACCAGCGTGTGCTCCGCAAACTGGATGAACAGGTAGCCGGCCAGGATCATGAAGGGCGCCGCATGAGTCCGGAGGAAGCTCTCGGGGATGACCTTCAAGAGCGTGGCCGCCAGCATAAAACCCGCCCCGATGGCCACCAGCAGCGTGAGCAGGATGCGGTCCAGCCTCTTCTGGGTGGAGATCACCCATCCGCCGAAGATGTTGGCGGCGGCGGCCAACAGGCCAAACAGCAGGCTCCAGTAATTGAACTCCATGCTCGCACCCAGTATTTGGGATTCACCCCTTGCCGGTTCAGACGGCAAACCGGAAGTGGATCACGTCGCCATCCTGGACCCGGTACTCCTTGCCTTCCACCCGTAGCAGCCCCTTGTCCCTGGCTGCCGCGAAAGAACCGGCCTTCACGAAATCGTCAAACCGAACCACCTCTGCGCGAATGAAGCCTCGCTCCATCTCGGAATGCACGGCTCCGGCCGCCTTCTGAGCGGAACTGTCACGTCGCACGGTCGACGCCCGGACCTCCTCATCGCTCGTGGTGAAAAAAGAGATCAGGCCCAAGAGCCGGTACGTTTCACGCAGGATCCGGTGCAGCGCCGGTTCCCGCAGCCCCAGGTTCTGCAGGAATTCGTCCAACTCCGAGGGTTCCAGTTCCGCCAGCTCCGACTCGATCCGGGCGCACACGCCGGTGACGGCCGCCTGGGGTCTTTGCTGCCGTGCCTCGAGCGCGTACAGGGCGGCGACTTGCCCGATCCGGGGCAGTTCAGCTTCGTCCACGTTCAGAACGTAGAGGATAGGCTTTTCGGAGAGAAACATGAAACCGCGGATGATCTTCTTTTCCTCCTCCCGCAGCTCCACCTCGCGCAGCGGGATTTCCTTCTCCAGCTTTTCCTTCAGTCGCGCCAACAAATGAAGCTCGCCCTCCAGCTCCGGGCTTTTCATTTTCTTGAGGTCCTTCTGGAGTCGCTCCAGCCGCCGGGAAATCGTTTCCAGGTCCGCCAGCATCATCTCCACTTCCAGCGCGTCGATATCCCGTGCGGGGTGGATGGTACTTACAGGATCGGGGGAATCGGGATCCGGGAACGCACGCACCACGTGGTTGAGCACGTTCACATTCCGCAAGTGGGCTCGGACCTGCGCGTCTCTCATCTGCCCCTCGAGCCCGCCAGCAATGTCCACGTACTCGAACGTGGCCGGCGTCACCTTCCGGGGCCGGACCAGCTCCCCCAGCTTGTCGAGCCGTGGGTCGGGTACCCGAGCAACCCCGATGTGGGTCTGCCTCTGGTACTTTTCGATCTGCACCCCCGCCCGGGTCAGCAAGTTGAAAAGCGAAGTCTTGCCAACGCCGGGAAGGCCCACGATCCCCGCCTGGTACATTACAACCCCTTATGTTTCTTGGCCTTTTTCTTCATTTCTCAATTATTTTCTTGACACGGACCACCGCCCGGTATTATCTTTTCGGCCGGTTGGTGGAGCAAAGTGGACTAAAGCGGCTCCCGTCTCGGCTATCTGACACTCTGCGGAGGAGGCTCTGTAAAATACCGCAACTGATTCTTTTTCCGCAGGTTCCCCGCCTTGGCGGGTCGAGAAAATTCTAGCATGTTGATCGGGAACCAACCAGCGAAAATTGATGCCAAGGGGCGCATTAAGATTCCGGCCTCCTTCCGGAAATACGTAGCGGACAAGTATGGCAACGACCTTTACATCACCAGCCTGACGGGAGACAGTGTTCTGATCTACCCGCTGCCAGAGTGGATAGGGGTCACCCAGAAACTGGAAGCGCCTCCCCGGTTGCTTCCCGAGAAGCAAAAGTATTTGCGGATCACCAACTACTACGGACAGCTGGGCACGATGGACGCCCAGGGGCGGGTGGTGATCCAGCCGCATCTCCGGGAGCGGGCCCAGATGAACGGGGAGGTGGTGGCGGTCATGGGCCACTTGACCTATCTGGAGGTGTGGAACAACGAGAAGTTCAGCCAGTTGCTCCATGCACATCCCTTTACCGATGAGGATGCGGAAAAGTTGGCGGGCTTAGGCCTATGAAGAAGTGGTTCCTGACGTCGGCAGGGGTGGTGGGTGCGCGCTCCCTGTCGTTGAAACCCATGGTTGCGTCGCGGGATCAGACAAATGGGGGTTCCGGGATTGAGCACACTCCTGTCCTGGTGGACGAGGTGCTCTTTTACCTCGATCCGCGTCTCGGGGGCATTTACGTGGACGCGACAGTGGGGCTGGGAGGACATGCCCGCGCCCTCGTGGAGCGCTTGCAAGGGGACGTTCTGATCCTGGGTCTGGACCGGGATGCGGAGTCGCTGGAGCTTGCCCGGCAGCGCCTGGCGGGATTCGGCGACCGGGTGCGCCTCCACAGGGAGAACTTTAAGAATCTCCCGCTGCTGTTGAACAACCTGGGATACCGGGAATTGGACGGCATCCTGGTGGACCTGGGGGTCTCGGCGTACCAGCTCCTGACACCGGATCGGGGATTTTCCTTCCAGGAGGACGCGCCGTTGGACATGCGAATGGACCGCGGGCAGAAGAGGACTGCGGCGGACCTCATGAACGAGCTTTCGGAAGAAGAGCTGGCCGACCTGCTCTTTCAGTACGGAGAGGAGCGCGCGTCCCGGCGGATCGCCCGGGAGATTGTCCGGGAGCGCCAGCGAAGCCCCATCACCCGCACGGGGCACCTCCGTCGAGTCGTGGAGCGGGCCACGCATCCCCCGATGCCCTGGAGGATCCATCCCGCCACGCGCACGTTTCAGGCCTTGCGGATTGCGGTCAACGACGAACTGCAGGGTCTGGATGAATTCATCCTGAACGCGGTGGGCTACCTGAGGACAGGCGGGCGGCTGGTGATGATCTCCTTTCATTCCCTGGAGGACCGTATCATCAAGCAAAAATTCAAGCTGTTGAGCGGCCTCTGTATCTGCGACCTTCCCGCTCTGCTGTGCAAGTGCCCGAGGCAGAAGCGAGTGGAGGTCCTGACGAAAAAGCCCGTGGAGGCCTCCCAGGAAGAGATGGGGCGAAATCCTCGCTCCCGGAGCGCCAAGCTTCGGGCCGTGCAAAAAGTTCCTTTCGGTGGGCCGCCGGTGGAGTGAAGAGGGAGTCTGGAAATGATCGATCTCAACAGGCAGCGAAAGATTCGGAACCTGAGGATCCGCCGGGAGGTGGACCGCGACAAGGTCCGCGAGTTTCTCGTGTGCGCCGGCTTTGCCTTTTTGGTGGCGCTGCTCATGTTCCTGTACTCGTGGCAGCAGCAGAACCACATCGACCACGGCTACAAGCTGGAGGCGCTCAAGAGGCAGCGGGATGCTCTGCAGGAGGAGCGGCGCTGGCTGGAGATCGAGCGCGCCAGCCTGGCCTCCCCCCAGCGCATCGATCAACTGGCGCGCCAGCAGGGTTTCCAAGAGATGACGGCGTCACAGATGGTCTTGCTGGCCCCGGCGCCAGGCGAGGCTGAGGTCCGCCTGGCTCTCCTGTGGAAGGCGCGAAGTTCGGACAAGCGGTAGCAACGTGGGGGCGGGAGCTTGCCTGCTCCCGGTCCTCCCGACGAGCCGGGGTCGGGACGATCCAGGGCGCAGCTTGACGAACCAGGCCCGTTGGCAGGACAACACATGTCGGAAACCCGAAAACACTCGGTCTTGAATCGCATCCTGGTTTCGGCGGCGCTGCTGCTGGCGTGGTCCACGGTCATCGTTTTCCGTCTGATCTATCTTCAGATCTTCCGCCACGACGACCTGCTCGCCAAGGCTGAGCGGCAGCAAAGCCTGACGGTGGAAGTGAACCCGCTTCGGGGGCAGATCCTGGACCGGAAGATGCGGGAGCTGGCCGCCAGCGTGGACGTGGAATCGGTCTACGCCTCCCCGCGGGACCTCGCCAGCCCGGAACGGGCTGCAGCCCAGTTGTCGGAGGTCCTGGGCCTGGACCAGGGGGGGGTGCTGCCCAAACTTCGTGGGAGTTCTTCTTTTGTCTGGATCAAGCGGAAGGTCACGCCTCGGGAAAAAGAAGCGGTGGCGGTCCTTCGCCTACAGGGGGTGAACTTTCTTAAAGAGAGCCAGCGATTCTACCCCCACCGGGAATTGGCGGCCCACGTGCTGGGGTTCGTAGGTCTGGACAACGGAGGGCTGAGCGGCCTGGAATATTTCTACGATGCCCAGGTGCGGGGCACGCCTGGGAGGATCCTCCTGAACCGGGACGCCCGGAAGACGCCCATGGAAGGGCAGGTCCAACGACCGGCCACAGCAGGGAACGTGCTTGTGCTGAGCATCGACCAGAATCTCCAGTACCACGTGGAGCAGATGTTGGCCGAAGCGGTGGCCGCTTGCCAGGCAGCGTCGGGGACAGCGATCCTGATGGATCCCCACACGGGGGAGATCCTGGCTCTGGCCAACGTGCCCACCTACAATCCAAATGACTACTCCAGTTCCGGAAAGGAGGCATGGCGCAACCAGGCCATCTCCGACACCTACGAGCCCGGCTCCACGTTTAAGATCATTACGGCGGCGGCCTCTCTGGAAGAAGGCCTCGCCCGCGCCGACGAGCAGATCGACTGCCAGCAGGGCAGGATCGTTGTGGCGGGCCATTCCATTTCGGACCACCATCCCTACGGTTGGCTCACGTTCAGGCAGGTGCTGGAGCATTCTTCCAACGTGGGGGCCATTAAGCTGGGCCTGCGCCTGGGCAACGAGCGGCTGCACGCCTACGTGAGGAAATTCGGGTTCGGCCAGCGCACCGGCATCGATTTGCCCGGGGAGGAACCCGGGCTGGTCTGGGGCCTCTCCTCCTGGACTCCCCTTTCGGTCGCTTCCATCTCCATGGGACACGAGATCGGTGTGACAGCCCTGCAGCTGCTGGTGGCGATCTCCTCCGTCGCCAATGGGGGCTACTGGGTCCAGCCCCATCTGGTAAACCGCATGATCTCTCCTGAAGGTGACCTGCTGTGGCAGTGGCAGCCGGTGCGCAAGAAGATCCTGGGCGCGAGTGCGACCCGCGTCCTCCTGGAATCCCTGGAAGGGGCGGTGCTGCGCGGGACGGGGCGTGAGGCGGCCCTGGAGGGATATCGTGCCGCCGGCAAAACCGGCACCGCGCAAAAGATCGTCGACGGCGTCTATTCCCACACGAAGTTCGTGGCCTCCTTTGCGGGCTTCGCACCCGTTCAAGATGCCCGGATCGCTGCCATCGTCGTGATGAACGAGCCCCAGGGAAGCCGGTACTATGGCGGCGAGGTGGCGGCGCCGGTGTTCAAGAAAATCGTGGAGCCCCTTCTGGTCAAGATGGGACTGCCCCCCGAGGAACCCGCGGTGAACAGCGGGGTGGAGTCGGAGCCCGCCGACGTGAGGGTCCCCGACGTGAACGATTACGCGCCCGCCAGGACCATGACAGAGGTCCTTCCGGCATCCGATGAGCCGAATCAGATTGTGTTGTCGGCCAGCATGGGCAACGTCGAGGTGCCCGATTTTCGGGGCAAAAGCCTTCGCGCGGTCATCCGGGAGTGCGCCGGAAGGGGCTTGCGGTTGAGGCCAGCCGGATCGGGGATCGCGGTGGAACAAATTCCACCGCCGGGAGCTTCGGTGTACGCCGACTCTCAGGTCATGGTCTGGTTCAGCTCCCCCACGTCCGGGAACACCCATGAAGTTGAAACTCCGTGATCTCCTCGGGACCCTGGAAGGAGCTGTGGCTTCGGGGATGAGGGACGTAGAGGTGGCCGGCCTGACCTACGACTCGAGGAAGGTTCGAGCGGGGTTCGTCTTCGTGGCCATGCGGGGGGAGCGGACGGATGGGAGCCTGTACGTGAGGGATGCGCTGGAACGAGGCGCTGTCGCCGTGGTTTCCGAAACAGGTCCGCTGACCGCGGCGACCCCGTGGATCACGGTTTCAAACGCCCGGGAGGCGCTGGCACGGCTTTCCAACACCCTCCACGACTATCCCAGCCGGAAGATCCGGCTGGTGGGGGTGACCGGTACCAATGGCAAGACCACGACCACATTCTTGGTGGAATCGGTTCTGGGAGAGGGGGGTGATCCGGTGGCTCTCGCTGGCACGGTCGAGTCGAGGGTGGGCGGTCGGGTGCAGCCCTCAACGTTGACCACCCCGGAGGCACCCGACCTTCACGACTTCCTGGTGGAAGCCATTCAGGCGGGTTGCCGGTGGGCGGTCATGGAGGTCTCGTCCCACGCCCTGCACCGGCACCGGGTGGATGGCAACCATTACCGTGCCGCGGTCTTCACCAATCTCTCCCGCGATCACCTGGATTACCACGGCAGCTTCGAGGCTTACTTTGCGGCCAAGAAAAGACTGTTCGGCGACCTGGGGGACGGGGCACCAGACCATGCCATCGTCAATGCCGACGACGAGTGGGGTCAAAAGCTGGTAGCCGAGATGCGGCATCGGAACCAAAGCGTTTGGACCTATGGGCTGGACCGGGGGGATCTCCGGGGCGAGAGACCGACCTTCAGTTTTTCCGGCATCCAGTTCGAGGCGATCCACCCCGGCGGGAAACTTTCGATTCGCTCACCGTTGATCGGGCGGGCGAACCTGTACAACCTGCTGGCCACGGTGGCCACCGGGCAGGCGCTGGGAGTCCCAGGGGATGCCATTCAGGCCGGGATTGAAAAGATCCAGCGGGTTCCGGGACGGTATGAGCAGGTGGATTGCGGCCAGCCCTTTCTGGTGATGGTGGACTATGCTCACACCGACGACGCCTTGAGAAACTTGCTCCAGGTTGCCCGGCAACTGTGTGCGGGCAGGATCATCACCCTCTTTGGCTGCGGAGGTGACCGGGACCGGACCAAGCGACCGATCATGGGCGAAGTGGCTGGAACCCTGAGCGACCGCGTGGTGGTCACTTCCGACAATCCTCGCAGCGAGGATCCGGAGGCGATCCTCCGGGATGTGGAAGAAGGACTGAAGAAGACCGGAACCCCCTATCGCATGGAGGTGGATCGGAGAGAGGCAATCCGGATCGCGATGGCCCTGGCTGCCACGGGCGATATCGTTCTGCTGGCCGGAAAGGGACACGAGTCCCGGCAGGTGTTGCGAGATGTTGCGATTCCGTTCGACGACCGGAAGGTGGCGCGAGAAGTCCTGCGCGAGATGGGATACGGCTCCGCCTGAACGTCTGATATAATGAGAGCGCTGAGGATAGGTCTGTAGGCGATTTTCCCATTTCCCCGTTCGGCTGAGTTCATAGCTGAAGCCGATTCTTCCTTCGGCACCTCGCAGCGTTCAAGCCAACAGATTCGGCCCCGATCCGTCGGTAGCGGATCGCCGTGAGTCAGCTCGCCGCAAGGCTTTACCGACGGATCGGGGTTCGGAAGGCCATGGCAGTGCTCACTGTGTACGAAATTGCCCGGGCCGTGGAGGGCGCGCTCCTCCAGGGCGACCCGGACCTCCGCGTGGCATCCCTGTCCATCGATTCGAGGACGGTGCTGCCCGGAGAGCTGTTCTTTGCGATTCCGGGGCCCCGTTTTGACGGCCACCAGTTCGTCGCGGCTGCGGCGGAGAAAGGAGCGGTCGGGGCCGTGGTGTCCCGGGACATCCCGAGCTTTCCGGGTGTCCGGATCCGCGTGGCGGATACCCATCGGGCCCTCCGGGAGCTGGCGAGCCACGTGCGGGCCCGCTGGGATGGAACCATGGTGGGCGTGACGGGCAGTTCGGGCAAGACGTCCACGAAGGAATACATCGCGGAGCTGCTCAGCGACTTTTACGCCGTTCACCGGTCGCCCGGGAACCTGAACAACCTGTACGGGCTGCCCCTCTCCCTCTACGGGCTTGACGTATCGCATCAGGTGGCGGTTTTTGAAATGGCCATGAATCATCCGGGAGAGATCGCGGAACTGTGTGCCATCGCCCATCCGCAGGTGGGCGTGCTCACCAACGTGAATCCGGTCCACCTGGGGTTCTTCCGTTCGCTGGAGCACATCGCCGAAGCGAAAGGAGAGCTGATTCGCGCGCTCCCGCCGGATGGGATGGCGATCTACAATCAAGACGACCCTCTGGTGCGTGGTGCGGTGGACCGATTCCAGGGGCGGAAGATCCCCTTCGGCCTGGATTCCGGGGCCGCGGTGCGGGCCACGGAAGTGTCCTACTGCGGCCTGACCCACACAGCACTGACCCTGCACCTGGATTCGTTCAGCGGTCGAGCTCGCCTGAACTTGCTGGGTCGCCACAACGTGTACAACGCCCTGGCTGCTGCGGCGGTGGCGTTTGCGTTGGGAGTGCCGGCGGCGGAGATCGCATTGCGTCTCAGCCGGCTGAGACCGTACGCGTTGCGGGGCGTGGTGCTGGCGTTCGCTGCGGGCTTCAGCCTGCTGGATGACTCGTACAATTCAAACCCGAACGCGTTGAAGGAGCTGGTGCGGACCGTGGCTTCCCAGGGCAGTTTTCTGCGGAAGATCGTCGTGGCAGGCGAGATGCTGGAGTTGGGAGACTACGCCCGGTCCTTGCACCAGCACTGTGGAAGGGACATCGGAACCTCGGGAGTGGATTGGCTGATCGGAGTCCAGGGAGAGGCGCGCACTCTGGCGGCAGCAGCTATCCGTGCCGGGATGCCGGAGGACCGGGTTCGTTTCTTCGAAACAGCGGACGAAGCAGCGGACTACTTGCTGGGTTTCCTGCGGGAGGGAGACCTGGTTCTGGTCAAGGGATCCCGGGGTGTGCGCACCGACCGGATCGTGGAGAGGCTCAAGGAGCGCTACGCGCTGGAGGACCGTAAAACTGAAACTCTGAAACCTGAAACCTAAGTCGCTATTCTCCCGGTTTCAGGTTTCAGGTTTTAGAGTTTTGGGTTTTGGGTTTCAACGTGCTCTTCTATCTGTTGGTTGCGCTGCGGGACTATCACCCGGTTTTCAACGTCTTCCGGTACATCACGTTTCGGACGGCGCTGGCGTCGCTGACTGCGCTGGCGATCAGCGTGGTACTCGGCCGCTGGGTGATCAGGAAGCTGGAGGAGTTTCAGATCGGGCAGCGCATTCGGGAGGAGGGTCCCGAGTCGCACCGAGCCAAGGCGGGAACGCCCACCATGGGCGGGATCCTGATCCTGTTGAGTATGCTGGTTCCTACCCTGCTCTGGGCGGATCTGCGAAACTACTACGTCTGGATCGCCATCCTGGGAACCCTGGCCCTGGGCGCCGTGGGTTTCGCCGACGACTATTTGAAGATCGTGCGCCACCGCTCCCTGGGCCTGACGGCCCGCAGCAAGCTGTTGTTTCAGGTGCTGATCGGGCTGGCGATTTGCGGGGGCCTGATCTATCTCTCCACGCAAGGCTTGTACAGCACCGAGCTCAGCGTCCCGTTCTTTAAGAAATTCACACCGGATTTAAACCGATGGGAGCTGGCGGGGGTGCCGCTCTTCATGCCCTTGGCCCTGTTCGTCCTGCTGGTGATCGTGGGTTCCTCCAACGCCGTGAACCTGACGGATGGTCTGGACGGCCTCGCCGCAGGTTGCCTGGTGATCGCGGCGTCCGCCCTGACGGTGCTCACCTACGTGACCGGACACGCTGTCTTCGCGGAGTACTTGCTCATCCTCAAGAACACGTACGCCAGCGAGCTGACGATCTTTTGTGGCTCCATGGTGGGCGCCACCCTGGGCTTCCTCTGGTACAACTGCTATCCCGCGCAGATCTTCATGGGAGACGTGGGCAGCCTGAGCCTGGGAGGGGCCATGGGCACCGTGGCGGTGCTGGTCAAGCAAGAGCTGCTGCTGCCCATGATCGGCGGAATCTTCGTCGTTGAAGCGATCTCCGTGATGATGCAGGTGGCCTACTACAAGCTCACGCGCAAGCGCATTTTCCGCATGGCTCCCTTGCACCATCACTGTGAGTTGCTGGGATGGAAGGAACCCAAGGTCATTACCCGGTTCTGGATCGTCGCCCTGGTCTTTGCGCTGTTCAGCCTGACGACCCTGAAACTGAGGTGAACCGAAGAGCGCTGGCCAACGTGGGGGTGTGCCCTGGGGCCACAGGGAGCCCGGCTGGAACCCGGCCAGGGCGAGACGAGAGAGTCGTGGAACTGGATTTGAGGAACAAGAAGGTCACCGTAGTGGGGCTGGGCCGGACGGGCCTGGCGACGGCGAGTTTTGTGCTGAAAAGGGGCGGGCAGGTGACTGTCACCGACAGCAAGCCGGCCTCGGAGCTGGCTTCGGAGGCGGAGCAGTTGCGGGAATGCTGCGAGTTGGTTCTGGGCGGGCATCCCCAGGAAATTTTCTCCCGCGCCGATCTGATCATCGTCAGTCCCGGGGTGCCCCTGGCCATTCCGCCCCTGCGAACCGCCCTGGAGGGCGGGATTCCAGTCTTGAGCGAAGTGGAGCTGGCCTTCTGCTTTCTGAGGGGCCAGGTGATCGGCATCACGGGGTCGAACGGAAAGACCACCACCACCACACTGACGGGCGAGATCCTGTCGGCGGCCGGTTTCCGGAGCTTCACTGCGGGAAACATCGGCGTGCCGCTCATCGCCTTCGTGGACCAGTCCCAGCGCGAGGATGCGTACGTGACAGAGCTTTCAAGTTTTCAACTGGAGGCCATCCGGGAGTTTCGCCCCCGGATAGGGGTCTTGTTGAACATCACCCCCGATCACCTGGATCGCTACACTTCCATGGAGGAGTACGCAGCGGCGAAAAAGGCCCTGTTTCGGAACCAGAGGGCCTCGGATTTCGCCGTTCTGAACGCCGAGGATGCCCGGGCGGTCCACATCGGCCGGGAGGTGCGTAGTTTCCCCCTGTTCTTCAGCCGCCAGCGCCGCCTCCCGGAGGGCGTCTTCCTGGCGGGAGGGGTCCTGTGGTACCAGCACGGCGGCCGGTGTCTGGAGCTGATGAAGGTCGAGGAGATTCCGTTGCGAGGGGCTCACAACCAGGAGAACGTCATGGCAGCTTTGGCTGTCGGCGTCCTCTGGGGGGCCGACCCCGGGTCCATGAGAAAGACCGTGCGAAATTTCCGAGGCGTGGAGCACCGCCTGGAGTTCGTTGCGGAGGTGGGGGGAGTGGCTTATTACAACGATTCCAAGGCCACCAACGTGGACTCCACCATCAAAGCCGTCGAGGCGTTTCATGGCAACCTTTTGCTGATCCTGGGCGGGAAGGACAAGGGCGGAGACTTCTCGGTGCTCCGTCCCGTGCTGAAAGATCGGGTCAAGCACCTGCTGCTGATCGGCGCGGTCGCGGCCAAGATCCACGAAGCCCTCGCAGACCTCTTCCCGGCCTCGTTTTGTTCTTCCCTGGAAGAGGCGGTCCAACGGGCAGCGAGGATGGCCGGTCCCGGGGACACCGTGTTGCTGGCGCCGGCCTGCGCCAGCTTCGACATGTTTCAAAATTTCGAGCACCGCGGCCGGGTGTTCAAGGACGCGGTCCGGGCATTGAGGGGATAGAAGGGATAGAGGGAGTGGTGGCCAGCCTTCGGAGGATCCGGGGACGAGCCGCAAACTCAGTGGAACGGAAAGCTCATGGCGCCGAAAGTGTCCTGGGATAAATGGCTCTTTCTGACGATGACCGCACTGGTGCTGTTCGGACTGGTGATGGCCTATTCGGCTTCAGCGCCTTTGTCGGCCCAGCGCTACGGGGCCGGCCACCACCTGTTCCTGAGACAATTGGGCTGGGCGCTCCTGGGCTGGATCGCCATGCTGGGGGCCATGCGGATCGACTACTGGCACTATGATAGCAAGCGGGTGGTGGCGCTGGCGCTGCTGCTGGCGGGCGTCCTGTTGATGGCTGCATTGGGGTTCCCCAGCGTCAACGGAAGCCGCCGCTGGATCCGGCTGGGCACCTTTTCCTTTCAGCCCTCCGAAGCGGCCAAGCCGGCCCTGCTGTTGTTCCTGGCATTTTACCTGAGCCGGCGAGGGCACGCCATCAATCAACTGACCAGGAACCTGCTTCCTTGCCTGGCGGTGGTGGGTGCCTTTCTTGGGTTGATCCTGTTGGAGTCGGACCTGGGCACGGCCGTCTGTCTGGCTCTGGTGGTCACCGTCGTGCTGTTCGTGGGAGGACTCTCGGTGGCGTACTTTGCTGGCCTGGCGGCGCTGTGCGCCTCCGTCGTCCTTTATATGGTCACCCAGGTCTCGTACCGCTGGGAACGAATCGTGGCCTTCCTGGACCCGTGGAGCGATCCCCTCCGCTCCGGTTACCAGATCATCCAGTCGCTGATCGCGGTGGGCACCGGCGGCATTTCCGGGGCGGGATTGGGCCAGGGCAAGCAGAAATTGTTTTTCCTTCCCTATCCCCATTCCGATTTCATTTATGCCGTGATCGGGGAGGAAGTAGGCCTGGTGGGATCGGTGCTGGTGTTGCTGGCTTTTCTTTTGTTCTTCTGGCGCGGCATGAGGACCGCGGTGCGGGCGCCGGACCCCTTTGGCTCTTATCTCGCCCTGGGGTTGACCCTGGTCATCGTGCTGCAGGCCATGATCCACATCAGCGTGGCCCTGAGCCTGGTGCCCACCAAGGGCATTCCGCTGCCTTTCGTCAGCATGGGCGGGAGCTCCATGCTCGTGAGCCTGGCCATGGCCGGAGTGCTGCTGAATATCTCGCACCATAGTCCTTGACAGGCTGGAAGATTGGAAGGATGGAAGAATGGAAGACTGGAAAAACCGAAAACCAATCTTCCAACCTTCCATTCTTCCAGTCTTCCGGGTTTTGATGATTCATGGCAGAAACGATTTTCATGGCGGCGGGCGGAACGGGGGGCCATATCTATATCGGATTGGCGTTGGCCAGGGAATTGCTGCGTCGAGATCCTTCCTTCCGGATTCTCTTTGTGGGAACGCCGCGGGGTCTGGAGTCCCAGATCGTGCCTCGGGAAGGTTTCTCCCTGGAGATGATCCGCGTTTCGGGCTTGAAGCGTGTGGGCCTGCGCCAGGCGCTGGCCGGTCTGCTTCGACTGCCGGGCAGCCTGTGGAGCTCCATCCAGCTGGTGCGAAAGTACCATCCCGGCGCGGCAGTGGGGCTGGGCGGGTATGCTTCCGGCCCGGTCATTCTGGCCGCTTCCTGCTGGGGCGCGCCTGCGCTGTTGGTGGAACCCAATGCTGTGCCGGGCATGACGAATCGCTGGCTCGCTCCGTTTGTGGACCGGGTCGCGGTGGCGTTTCAGGAGACGGAGCGCTTTTTTGGAAAGAAGGCGGTGTGCACCGGCGTGCCGGTCCGCCAGGCATTCCTGGACTTGCCTCCCAAAGGGCGCGCCGGTCCCTTCTCGGTCCTGATATTTGGGGGGAGCCAGGGCAGCCATACCCTGAACGTGAATGTCTGCGAGGCCCTGAAGTACCTTCGCCTGCTCCAGGGAGAGATCCGGCTCTCTCATCAAACCGGAGACCAGGATTACGAGTGGGTGCGCAAGAGCTATCGGGACTGGGGCGTGGAAGGCAACATTGTGCCTTACATCCACGACATGGCTGCGGCGTTTGGCGCCGCCGATCTGATTGTCTCCCGTGCAGGAGCTTCCACCATTGCGGAGATCACGGCCGGCGGGAAAGCAGCGTTGCTCATCCCGTTTGCGGGAGCGGCCGATTCCCACCAGCAGAGGAACGCAGAGATGCTGGCCCGTGCCGGAGCGGCGCGGGTGGTGCTGGAGCAAGACCTGTGTGGAAAGCGCCTGGGCGAAGAGATCGAACGGCTCGTGCAGCGACGCGAGGAGGTCACCCGCATGGAGGAGGCCAGCCGGAGCCTGGCTCGTCCTGATGCGACGCTGTCCATCGTGGACCTGGTCCAGGGGTTAATGAGGAAGGCGTAAAGACGGATCGATGGTGGGGACAGACGACTGAAAGGGCCCTTTCAGTCGTCTGTCCCTGGAATCGCTGGAATCCAGCATGTTCAAGAAGATCCAAAAGATTCATTTCGTGGGCATCGGCGGGATCGGCATGAGCGGCATTGCAGAGGTCCTCCTCAACCTGGGTTACAAGGTGACCGGGTCGGACCAAAAACTGTCCCCCGTCACCGAACGCTTGAAATCCCTGGGCGGGGAGGTTCAGGAGGGGCACCGCAGCCAGCACGTCCAGGATGCCAACGTCGTGGTCATCTCGTCGGCGGTTCCCGGGGACAACGTGGAAGTGCTGGAAGCCAGGCGCCGCAACATCCCGGTGATTTCCCGGGCGGAAATGCTGGCGGAGCTCATGCGCCTGAAGTACGGCATTGCCGTCGCGGGAGCCCATGGCAAGACCACTACCACCAGCATGGTCTCCACGGTGCTGGTGGGCGCAGGCCTGGATCCCACCGTGGTCATCGGGGGCAGGCTGAACACCCTGGGGAGCAACGCGAAGCTCGGTTCGGGGGATTTCATGGTGGCGGAGGCGGACGAGAGTGACGGCTCGTTCCTGAGGTTGTCGCCGACCCTGGCTGTGATCACCAACATCGACCGGGAACACCTGGACTACTATCGGGACCTGGACCACATCAAGTCAGCCTTCCTGACCTTCGCCAACAAGGTGCCGTTCTACGGAGCGGCCATCCTGTGCCTGGATGATCCCAACGTGCGATCCATCCTGCCGCAGATCGAGCGGCGGCAGATCACCTATGGCTCCGCGCCCCAGGCGGACCTGGTGGCGGCGCAGATGCAGTTCAGCCGGAACTCCACCCGCTTTGCCGTCCGGGCTCGCGGGGAGATCCTGGGCGACATCCAGTTAAGGATTCCCGGCCACCACAACGTCCTGAATGCGCTGGCCGCGGTGGCGGTGGGACTGGACCTGGAGATTCCATTCGAGACTATTCGCCAGGCCCTGGGAGGGTTCTGGGGAGCCGACCGGCGATTTCAGTGGAAAGGCGAGGTGGACGGCGTGGCCGTCGTGGACGATTACGGGCACCATCCGACGGAGATCGTCTCCACCCTCAACGCCGCACGCCAGTTCAGCGACGGTCGGCTGGTGGTCATCTTTCAGCCTCACCGTTTCACCCGAACCAAGTTTCTGTTCGAGGAGTTTTCCCGTTCGTTTGGCCAGGCCGATATTTTGGTGGTCACCCGGATTTATGCCGCCGGGGAAAAACCCCTGGAAGGGGTTCACTCCGAGGCGCTGGTGGCCCAGATCAAGAAGCAGGGGCATGGGGACGTGACCTACATCGACCAACTGTCGGACGTGGTGCCTCTCCTCAAGGACAAGTTGCGGCCCGGAGACCTGGTCCTCACCCTGGGAGCGGGCGACGTGTGGAAGGTGGGGGAGGAACTCTTGAGAAGGCTCAAACCTGAAACTCTGAAATCTGAAACCTAAAACCCGGTGTTGCCCGGTTGCTGCCTCCGCTGGTCTCAGGTTTCAGGTTTTCTGGTTTCAGGTTTTGAGAACCATCGAGGTGATCGAGGTCAACCTATGGGGTTGAATTTTTCCGAAGTGGAAGAGCCCGCTAAGGGCGTTCCTGTTGCCGCTCGGAGGCAGCCTGTCAAGCAGCGGGGTGCCAGGACCTTCCTGCTGGACCTGTTCCAGTTTCTGGGCCGCGCCGTCCTTGTGGCGGCGCCCATCCTCTTGGGTTGGTTCGTCTACCGGCAAGCCTTCCAGACATCGGCCTTCCAACTGCAGCACATTGTGTTTTCCGGACAGCGCTATGCAGACATGGCTGGCCTGGAGGAACTGATTCGCGAGGGATTCGACCGCAACCTCCTGAGGATCGACCTCCGAAAGCTTCGGGCAAGCCTGGAGGCGGAACCCTGGATCGCCGGCGTTCAAGTGCGCCGGGTCCTTCCCCACACGTTGAAGGTGGATCTTCAAGAGCGGCTTCCCGCTGCCATCGCCCGGATCCCGGATGAGCTGTTCCTGGTGGACCGGGAGGGGGTCCTGCTGGACCGCTATGGCCCGCGCTACGGGAAAATCGATACGCCGGTGGTGCAGGGGCTGTGGAACGCGGACCGCAAGGAGTCAGCGGACCAAAACCGGATCCGCATGGAGCTGTACTTGAGGGTCCTCAGGGATCTGGACTCGGGTGCCGTGCACCATTCTGCCCACATCTCGGAGATGGATCTCAGCGATCCGGAGGACGTGGTGGTCCTTCCCAACGATCAGGGTGTGCTCCTTCATCTGGGCACCCGGTCGTTCCGGCAGCGGTTCGAGGCATACCTTCAGAATCAGGAGCAACTGAAAGACATCCTGGCCAGCCAGGGGCCCGTCGATTCCATCGATCTAAGGTATGAAAACCAGATCGTGTTCCACCGGGCAGCCGCAAAGCCTCCGCCTTAGGTGGTCCGTCCTGCGACGGATCGTAACAGATCAGGACGAAAACGAGTCCGGATCGCCTGGGGAGTCGAGAGTTCCCAAACATGAAGAGGGACAAGAGGATCGTTGGACTGGACGTAGGGACGACGAAGATTTGCGCCTGCATCGGGCACCTGAACGGAAGCGGCCAGTTGGAGGTGGTGGGGGCGGGTCTGAGTCCCTCCCGGGGCATGAAGAAAGGGCTGGTGGTGAACCTGGAGGAGACCGTCTCCAGCATCAAGGCAGCGGTCGAGCAGGCCGAGTCCAGGGCCGGGACCACCGTGGACACGGTCCTGGTGGGGCTGGCGGGCCCGCACCTCAAGGGCATGAACAGCCGAGGAGTGATCAACCTGGAGGGGCGCAGCAGGGAAGTCTCCTTAGAGGATATCCAGAACGCCCTCGAAGTCGCTCGCAACGTGGAGATCCCCGCGGACCGTGAAATGATGCACCTTCTGCCGCAAGAATTCGTCCTTGACGGCCAGGAAGGCATTGTGAATCCCTTGGGCATGATGGGCCAGCGCCTGGAGGTCAGCGTGCACCTGGTGATCGGATCGGTGCCGGCGGCGCAGAACCTGGTGGCCTCGGTGAACCGATCTGGATTGGAGGTCTCCCGCACCGTGCTCCAGTCCCTGGCGTCCTCCGAATCGGTCTTGACCCCGGACGAAAAGGAGCTAGGAGTCCTGGTGGTGGACATCGGAGGGGGCACCACCGATCTTGCGGTCTTTCAGCGGAACGCGGTCTGGCACACGGCCGTGTTGCCCTCCGGCGGCGAGCACATTACCCGTGACTTGGCCATTGGGCTTCGGACACCCCTGGAGGACGCCGAGCGGCTGAAGCGGGAGTGCGGCTGTGCTGTCTCCAGCCTGGTGCCCCGGGAGGAGAGCGTGGAAGTCCCCACCGTGGGAGGCCGGCCGTCCCGGGGGCTCTCCCGGCAGATCCTGGGCGAGATTATCCAGGCCCGGGCCGAAGAGATCCTGGGGTTGGTGCGCGACGATCTGGTCCTGGCGGGTTTTGAGGGCCAGCTCACTTCGGGGGCAGTCCTCACGGGCGGGGGCGCCCTGCTCTACGGCCTGGCGGAATTGGCCGAGCAGATTCTGGAGATGCCCGTCCGAGTGGGGTTTCCCATGAACTTGCCGGGATTGACCGACGAGATGAGAAACCCCGTTTACTCCACGGCCGTGGGACTGGTGATGCACGGAGCTCAGAGGTGGACCCGGACGCCCATGACCTCCGTGTTCCAGACCACGGAGCCCGGTGGTTTTTTTTCCAGGACGACCCAGAGGATGAGGAGCGCTCTGACGAAACTCCTGATGTAGGACCGCGCACGGAATTGTCCGGACAAGCTCCTGGAGGTGATCCATGCAAGAAGACAGGCTGAAGTTCCAGAAATCCACCATTAAATTCGCCTTCGACGAGGTTCCCATCACGGGAGCCCGGATCAAGGTGGTGGGCATCGGCGGCGGCGGCGGGAACGCGGTCAACCGCATGATCGAGGCCGGGATCGACGGGGTGGAATTCATCTCCTGCAACACGGACCTGCAGGCCCTCCGGACCTCGGTGGCGCCCGTCAAGCTGCAGATCGGCTCCAAGCTCACCAAAGGACTGGGTGCCGGCGCGAATCCCGACATCGGGCGCCAGGCGGCTTTGGAGGACACCGAGAAAATCATCGAGCTTGTGGAAGGCGCCGACATGGTCTTTATCACCGCCGGTCTGGGAGGCGGTACCGGCACCGGAGCCGCGCCCATCGTCTCCAGCCTCGCGTCTGAATTGAACGCCCTGACGGTGGCAGTGGTCACCAGGCCTTTCTTGTTCGAGGGAAAGAAGCGGGCCCTGCAGGCCGAACGGGGTTTGAAGGAGCTCAAGGGGTGCGTGGATACTGTTATCACCATCCCCAACGAGCGCCTTTTGCAGACGGTGGATAAGAATACGACCCTGGCGGAGGCCTTCCGGATTGCCGACGACGTGCTCCGCCAGGCCGTTCAGGGAATCTCCGACCTGATCATCACCCCCGGGGTCATCAACCTGGACTTCGCCGATGTCCGGACGATCATGACCGGGATGGGCCTGGCCCTCATGGGAACCGGGGTCGCCGAGGGCGAAAATCGGGCCTTGGAGGCCGCCGAGCGCGCCATCTCCAGCCCGCTGCTGGAAGAAGCCACCATTCACGGTGCCAAAAGCGTCCTCATCAACATCACCGGCGGGTGGGACTTGAAGCTGCATGAGGTGAACGACGCCGCTCATATTATCCAGGAAGCCGCGGATCCCGAGGCGGAGATCATCTTCGGTTCTGTGTTGGACGAGCACATGTCGGGCAAGTTGAAAATTACGGTCATTGCCACGGGCTTTGATCGCCCGGTGGAGCGCGCGTCTCGCGCGGCAACGGCGGAACGAAAGCCGGAACCCAGGCTCCCAGAGACCCTGTCGGCTGACCTGGAGCTGGGCCATTATCGGGACCTGGATATCCCCACCTTCCTCCGCAGAAAGGACACGGTGTAAAAGGAGCAGGATCCCCAAAAGGCGAGGTTTCCCCG
>JACQTF010000099.1 GCA_016210925.1 Acidobacteriota bacterium
CGCTTCGCCTGCGCCCTCGCGGACGCAAGCGCATGACTCGGGGCCAGTGTGGATCGCTAGCCCTTCACTGTATGAGACTTTCACTCGTTACACCGGGTTTTAACCGGCGCTTTCAACCTGAAACTCTGAAACCTGAAACCTAAAATTGAAGAAGCTCTGGGCCCTTAGGTTTCAGGTTTTGGAGTTTTAGGTTTTCCAGTCAGCCTTCGAAGCGCTTGAAAAGGAGCGCCCCGTTGGTCCCCCCGAACCCGAAGGAGTTGGAGAGCGCGTAACGGATTTCGGCCTTCCTGGCCTGGTTGGGCACGTAGTCCAGGTCGCAGTCCGGATCCTTCACTTCCTGGTTCACCGTGGCATGCAGGGTCTGGTGATAGACCGATAGCGCCGCGACGCCCGCCTCCACGCTCCCGGCCGCACCCAGCAGATGTCCGATCATGGACTTCGTGGAGCTAATGGCCATCTTGTACGCGTGATCTCCGAAGACCCTCTTGATGGCCAGCGTCTCGTTCCTGTCGTTGAAATAAGTGGAAGTCCCGTGAGCGTTGATGTACTCCACTGCTTCGGGCCGGACGCCGGCGTCTCTGAGGGTCACCTGCATGACCCGCTGGGCTCCCTCGCCGTTCTCGGAGGGCTCGGTGATATGGTAAGCGTCGGAGGTCATACCGTAACCCACCAACTCGCAATAGATCTGCGCATTCCGGCGCACCGCGGTCTCCAGGTCCTCCAGAATGAGCACCCCGGCGCCCTCCCCGATGATGAAGCCATCCCGCAGCTTATCAAAGGGACGGCTGGCCTTCTCCGGCTCGTCGTTGCGAGTGGAAAGGGCTCGCATGGCTGCGAAGCCCCCTACTCCCATGGGGGTAATGGCCGCTTCGGCCCCGCCCGCGATCATCACATCCGCGTCGCCCCGCTGGATGATCTTGAACGCATCGCCCACCGCATGGGTTCCCGTGGTGCAGGCCGTGCACGGGGCCGAGTTGGGACCCTTGGCTCCGTAGCGGATCGAGACCTGGCCCGACGCCAGGTTCACGATGGTGGCCGGAATGAAGAACGGCGAGATCTTCCGGGGTCCCCCCTCCAGGAGCTTGGTGTGCTCCCGCTCGATGACAGCAAATCCGCCGATGCCGGACCCGATGTACACGCCCACCCGCTCTGCAGATTCCGGCAGGACCTTCAAGCGCGCGTCCTGCACCGCAAACTCAGAGGCAGCAATGGCGAAGTGGATGAACGTGTCCATCTTCTTGATCTCTTTTTTTTCGATCCAGTTGGCTGGATCGAAGCCTTTGACCTCGCCGGCGATCTTCACCGAAAAGTCGGATGCGTCAAAGCGAGAGATCCGGCCGATCCCGCTCTTCCCCGCCAGCAGCGCTTCCCACGTTTGCTGGGTGCCTATCCCCAAGGCGGTGACCAAACCCACGCCTGTCACCACCACTCTTCTATTCAACGTTCTTTGTCTCCTTTGGGAAATTCTGGACCCTTGCCCGTCCTCGGCTCCATCCGGGCAGATCGGGATCGGCGATTCCGCACCTCGAAAACTAATGCACGTGAGATTCTACGTATTCCACCGCGTCCTTCACCGTGATGATCCGTTCCGCATCTTCATCGGGAATCTCGATGCCGAACCCCTCCTCGAATGCCATCACCAGTTCCACCGTATCCAGGCTATCCGCTCCCAGGTCATCGACGAAAGAGGCCGAGGATGTCACCTCTGCTTCGTCCACGCCCAATTGCTCCACGATGATCTGCTTGACCTTCTCTTCTACCGATGCCATGTCCCCTCCCCGTTGCAAGGTCCCTTGAAAATTGTAAATGAAAAGACGGCCGGATTCAAAAACTCAGCGACGAGCTGGCAGGGACTCGACCCCGCCGGCCCGCCCCGGGCGGGCTCTGGCACCGTCCGGCGCCCCTTGGGAGCCGGCCCTTTTCACGTGTAGAGCCCGCCGTTGATCTGGAGCACATGGCCGGTGATGTATCCGGCCTCCTCGGAGGCCAGGAATCGCACCCCGGACGCCACGTCCAGATCGGTTCCCACACGACCCAGGGGGATGGCGCTCACGAGCCTCTCCCGGGACGCCTCAGAGAGGTTCCGGGTCATTTCCGTATCAATGTACCCCGGCGCCACCGCGTTCACCGTGATTCCCCTCGAGGCCACCTCCCGGGCGATGGACTTCGTAAACCCGATGAGGCCGGCCTTTGCCGCCACATAGTTGCACTGGCCGGGGTTGCCCATGAGTCCCACCACCGAGGCAACATTGATGATGCGCCCGTACCGTTTCTTCAACATGCCCGGAAGCGCCTCCCGGGTGCAGTGGTACGCGCCGGTCAGGTTCGTGGAGATGACGGCTTCCCAATCCTCCGGTTTCATCCGGATGAGCAGGTTGTCCCGGGCGATTCCGGCATTGTTCACAAGGATCTCAACCCCCCCGAAACGCTGGAGCAGGTCGCCGAACAACCGCCGCACCCCCTCGTAGTCGCACACGTCCAGCCGGGCCGCCTCTGCCTCGTGCCCCCGGCCGCGAATCCCATCCACCACTGCCTGGCATTTCTCCAGGTTCCGGCTTGCCACCACTACTCGGGCCCCCGCCTCCGCCAGTACCTGCGCACAGGACCTCCCGATCCCTTGAGAAGCCCCGGTCACCAGCGCCAGCTTGCCCTTCATTTTCGCTCAGAAGCCGCCAGCTACCGCCATTCAGCTCTCAGCTTCCTTGCAACGCCTGATCGCTGTCCGCTGATGGCGGCTCAAATTCGGCGCTTGAAGTTGGAACGGCACTAGGGCAGGCGAAGCTGCTCGAACCGCTCCCGCAGGGCTTCCAGTCCTTCCTGATCCTCTACCTGGTAAGCCCGGACGCCTTCGTCCATCCTCTTGATCATCCCGGTCAGCACCTTCCCCGGCCCCACTTCCACCACCGTATCCACACCCATTCCGATCAGCAGGCGCATGGACTCTTCCCATCGAACGGGAGAGGAGGTTTGCCGGTAGAGGGCATCTCGAGCTTCCTCACCGCTCCGGATGGGTCGCGCATCTACGTTGGTGACAAGGGTAAACTTTAAATTATTGAAACGAACCTTCTGCAAGTCAAGGGCCAATTTCTCGGCCGCCGGCCTCATCAAGGCACAGTGGAAAGGCGCGCTGACAGGCAACAGCAAAGCCCTGCGCCCCCCGCGGGCCTTCGCCAGGTGGATCGCCCGGTCCACCGCGCCTGCCGTGCCTGCGATCACGATGTGCCCGGGACCATTCAGGTTTGCGGGAGCGAGGACCTCTCCCTGCGAGACCTCCCGGCACAGGGATTCCACCTCCCCCAGACCCAAGCCCAGGATGGCTGCCATCGCTCCCTGACCCACGGGGACCGCCTCCTGCATGTAGCGGCCCCGCTTTCGCACCAACCGCAAAGCCTCGGCAAAATCCAGAGCCCCAGCCGCCACCAGCGCAGAGTGCTCCCCCAGGCTGTGCCCGGCCACAAAGTCCGGAACCAATGAACAGGATTCCAGTATCCGGTAGGTGGCCACACTGGTGGCCAGGAGGGCAGGTTGGGTGTTTTCCGTAAGCCTCAGCGCTTCCTCGGGTCCTTCAAAGCAAAGCCGGCTCAGGCTCTCCCCCAGGGCCTCGTCAGCTTCTTCAAACGCTCTCCGGCAGATTTCGTGACGTGCCGCCAGCTCCTTCCCCATGCCCGCGCGTTGCGAGCCCTGACCAGGAAACAGAAAAGCCACTTTACTCATGAGCCATGAGAAGACTGGAAGATTGGGTAGAACTTGAGGATGGAAGATGGAAGATCGAGGATCGAGGTCCGAAACCCCATCTTCCATCTTCAATCCTCAATCCTCCAAGTCCTTCCAGTCTTCCAATCTTCCAGTTCTTCGTTTATCCGAGGGTGGCGGCGGAAAGTTCTGCCGTAATCCCGTCGTTGATCTCGTTGGCGCAAAATTCGTGGGCGACCCGGATCGCGTTTTTGATGGCATTAGCGTTCGAGCGACCGTGGCAGATCACGCACACTTTGCGAACGCCCAACAGCAGAGCGCCTCCATATTCGCTGTAGTCCAGGCGCTTTTTTAAGGTGCGGAAAGCTTGCTGGGCCAGCAGTGCTCCGACTTTCGTGGACAAAGTTTTCGAGAGCTCCTTTTTTAGCAGTGCCAACATGGTCTCGATGAGTCCCTCGCTGGTTTTGAGGACCACGTTCCCAGTAAAGCCATCGCACACAATCACGTCCACGGCACCCTGGTAGATATCCTTTCCCTCCACGTTGCCGACAAAATTCAGCGCGGTCTCCTTCAGGGAGCGATGCACCTCCCGCGTGAGCTCGTTGCCTTTGATCTCCTCTTCGCCGATGGACATGAGGCCAATCCGGGGGTTTGGCACTCCCAGGATCCTGCGGGCGAAGACGTGGCCCATCACAGCAAATTGCTCCAGGTGCAGTGGCTTACAGTCCGCGTTAGCGCCCACGTCCAGCAGCAAAGCCTTCCCCTGGGACGTGGGAATCACCACGGCCAGGGCGGGCCGGTCCACTCTCTCCAGGGAGCCGATCACCAGTCTCGCGGTGGCCATCACCGCCCCGGTGTTCCCCGCACTGACCAGGCCCTGCGCCCGACCTTCCTTGACCAACTGTGCCGCCACCCGGATGGACGAATCGCGCTTTTTCCGAACTGCGACGAGAGCAGCTTCCTCCATGCCAACCACTTCGGTGGCATGGACGACCTCCAGAGGCAGGCCGGCGGCACCGTGTTGATGGAGCCTTTCTCGCAGCAAGGGCTCGCTCCCCACGAGGATGACACCGACCCCGTATTCCCGGCACGCGCGGACCGCGCCCTCCACCTCGGCCCGGGGAGCGCTATCGGTACCCATGGCGTCCAGAGCGATCTTCATATCCTCATCGTGGGGGTCCGCCCGGACGGAATTCCCGGGAGCATGGCAGGATCGGCTTAGGACTCTTCGACAGGCATCACCTGTCGCCCCTTATAATAGCCACAATGGGGGCAGGCACGGTGCGGAAGTTTCGACTCGTGACAGTTCGGACAAACGGACAGCATGCAGGGTTCCAGGAAGTCATGAGCGCGCCGCTTGCCCCTCCGTGATTTTGAATGTCTCCGTTTCGGATTCGGCATGTCTGGGTTCCTCGACTTCGCTGCTCAGTGCTTTTTCAGTTTCTCTCTCAGCGCTGCCAGGGGCGCCCGGCGTGGGTCCCCGGGAAGGGAACGGCACTCGCAGGCGCGCGCGTTCAGATCGATCCCGCAAACGGGGCACAGCCCTTTGCACCCGGCCTGGCACACGGGCTTCATGGGCAGGGAGAGCATGATTTGCTCCACCAACAGCACGTTGAGGTCCAGCTCCACACCGTCGAAAAACCCGATGTCCAGGTTCTGGTACGAGACCTCCACTTCATCCTCTTGCCGTCTCAGGAGCGCTACCGGCAGGTAGGTCAGGTCAAAAGCCCGGTTCAGGGGCTGGCGAAATTCCTTCAAGCAGCGGTTGCACACGAAAGTAATGGACGTCTTCAACTGGCCGGCCACCCGAACCTGGTCGTCCTGCTTGGACACCGTGGCAGTCACGTCCACGGCATCCTTGAGCAAGGCGTCCACCTGCTCGAACGAAAGTTCCGCGGCCGGTATCGAACTGTCCACGTAAACGGGCTCGCGTTCCAGAGTCACGACCTGAATCTTCATCCCACCTCGCAAAACAAAGGCTCGCTGAGCGCGTCTCCGGTCACCGATGCAACTTCATGTAGATAAATAAGTTAACGGACAACATTTCGAAATAGCCGCCTCCAGCACGAATTTTGCCCGCACAATCTTATCAGAACCCACGCGGGGCGCATAGAGCTTGCAACCCTCGGGTAACCTAGCCTTTGCTTGATGCCCGCGATGGAAGCAGCAGATTGAGTCGCATCTCGGCCTCCTCCTTTAATGGGGAGTCCGGATAATCGGTGAGCAACTTGGTGTAGGTCTCCGAAGCTTCCTTCTTTTTCCCTGCTCCCTCATAGGCCTGACCCAGGTTGAATAGCGCCACGTCCTTAGGAAAATTAGACTTTCCGCTGGACGCGATAGCCGCATACAGGTCTACAGCTCGAGCTGACTCCCCCTTCTCGATGTACCAGAGGCCAAGCTGGTGTTGGGCCAGCTGAACCACTTCGGCATTGTCACCTTGATCGATGACCGACTGCCAGACCCGGGCCGCGTCCTGAGTTTTCCCCATCCCCTTTTGGGTCAGGCCCAGATAGTACTGGGCCAGCGGGCGCACGTCGGAAGAAGGATAACGGTTGACCAGGGCTTGGAGTCCCTCCAGGGCCTTCCGATACTTGTCCGGACTGCCGCCCGAGACAACCACCTGGCCCTCGTGGACATGGAGGGCATCCAGGGATTGAGCGAACAGGTTCTGGGCTTCCGCGTTGGTTTTTCCCTCGTAATTTCGGTAAAAGATGATCCCGGCTCCCACGACCATCACCGCCACCACCGCCAGGATGATCTCCAGGCGGTGCACAAGGCTGAAAGCGTAGATCCTCGAGAGGGTGGAATGGATTTCATCCTCCCGGGTCAATTCTTTCCTGGTCAAATGCTTCGTCGGCACAGGTTTTTCCTCGTTTGAGAACTCAACCACAAATTCTATCAAGCAAAGCGATCTGCGACAAGCCCGGTCCAGCCCAGGACGACAAAACGCAGCGCGGGCCATCGGAGGAACGCGGGAAATTTTTCCTTCAATCTCGCCTCGGGATTCGTTACAGTGGGGTCCTCTTGGAGCGTGCCGCCGAAGAGGCTGCGCATGAAGGAAGACCGGTTCTACTGGAAATCCAAGCAGGCAGGGACCTGGGAGACGGGTGATTCCGGTCCTCCGGTGGTGGTCCGGGAACCGTGAATGTCCAAGCGGCCATCCGACGGCGGATCCAGGCCTGCCTGCGTCTCCTCGCCACCGTGATTCTCCTGGGAGCGCTCCTGGTGGGTGTGTTCGACGCTCTGGAACGCCATTTCATTTTCTTCCCGACCCGCGCCCTCCATTCCAAACCTTCCGCCTATGGGATGCGGTTCCGGGACCTCTCCGTCGCCACCACGGACGGGTTGAAGCTTCACGGCTGGTATGTCCCCTCGCCTTCGTCTCAAATCACTTTGCTGTTCCTCCACGGCAACGCAGGAAATATCTCGGACCGGCTGGAAAAGATCCGGCTGTTCGTGGAAGCGGGATGGGACGTGTTCATCTTGGATTACCGGGGCTACGGGCGCTCCGAAGGCGAACCCACGGAGGAGGGAATCTACGAAGATGCACAGGCGGCCCATCGGTCCTGGATCCGGATGGAGGAAAGCCGGTCCCACCGGCTGGTGCTGTTGGGAGAGTCTCTAGGATCGGCCGTGGCGGTGGACCTGGCTGCCCGGCGGATCGCGCCGCTGTATGCGGTGATCCTCGAGGGCACTTTCCCCCACGCCCGGGATATGGCGCGGAAGGTGTTTCCCTTCCTCCCCCTGGGCTACTTCATCGAGTCCCGCTTCGACTCCGCTTCGAAAGTCCCCCACATTGCCGTCCCCAAATTGTTCGTCCACGCCGCCCGCGACGAGGTGGTGCCCCTGGAACTGGGCCAGCGACTCTTCGAGCTCGCGGCGCCCCCGAAACAGTTTTACCGGGTGGAAGGGGCCCGCCACAACGACGCCTTCCTCATGCCCGGATATGTAGCACGGATGAAGGAGTTCCTGGCAAGCATCGAGGGCACGAAAGCCTCGACGGCGCCGTAGGCCATCCGCAGCACCAGGCGCCGGCGGGCTGGACCGCGCTTCGCCCCGGAGGTGGCCCCAGTGAATCTGAAAGGTCAAGCACCGGCTCGGTTCACCACGCGGACCTTCATGTCGATCCGGTCCTTCGGGTTGTCGCGGGCATCGCGCGCCACCCTGACGATCTGGTCCGCCACCTCCATGCCGCGGACAACCTGGCCGAAAGCGGTGTACTGCCCGTCGAGGAAGCCCGAATCACCGACACAGATGAAGAACTGGCAGCCGGCGCTGTCCGGATTTTGCGCCCGGGCCATGGACAGGATCCCACGTCTGTGGGGGGTGTCGTTGAACTCGGCCTTCACGGTGTAACCGGGGCCGCCGGTGCCGTGCCGCTCCCTCGGTGAGGCGGGATCCTTGGTCGTCGGGTCCCCACCTTGGATCATGAAACCCGGGATCAATCGATGGAAAGTCGTGCCGTCGTAGAAACCCTTCCGGGCCAGATCCAAAAAGTTCTTCACGTGCTGGGGCGCTTTGTCTGGAAAGAACTCCAACTCGATCTCGCCGAACTTGGTCTCAACGACGGCGTGGGGAGCAGCAACTTCGGCCATACGGTTCCTCCTGGGACGGGACGACTCTACACGATCCCGCCCGAGAAAGCGACCCACCATCCTTTGAACCTTACTTCTCCGTCCATCCCACTCACCCCTTGGGGCAAACGCCCCACCCCTTTCTAAGAAAAACCAAGTGGCAAAAACTCGCCTTCACGTGATTTTGCGAGAGGTTGGAGTCAGCCAGCAAGCCTGAAGTATCTGGAACGGCAGTTGCTGTAATCCTCCTATGAATGTAAATTTCAGCAGGAGCCCCTGCGCGGCTTGCAGGTTCAAGGAGACAAGATGCCAAAGCGATTTGCGGTGAGCGAGGTTTTTCGCAAGGACATGCGCTTTCGGCTGGACAACCCCTACCGTCGCGCCGAGAAGTATCCCTCGGACACCAAGTGCCCTCAGTGCGGGCTTCTCTTCCTGAAGGGGGTCTGGAGGTGGGCGGCCACCGAGCCCTCCCATGAATTGCAGTGGAAGCTCTGTCCGGCCTGCCAGCAGATTCGGGACGACTACCCCGGAGGACTGCTCCGGCTGAGCGGGGGCTTCATCGCCCGCCACCGCGAAGAGATTCTCAATCGAAGGATGCGACCACAGCGCTTCGCACTGCACGCCGCCTTTTGCACGGGCGCGACCACTAGGTTCACCTGCTCTGCGTGGCCCCGGAGTGGTATGTGCCGAAGGTCAAAGCAAAGGAACGTACGGGAAAGGTCGGTCCCATCCGTGAGCATGTATCGGCGCCAGATGCTCTCGGAAATGAAGCGGATCCTGCAACAGGCCCAGGAAACGCTGCGGGCAGAAGGGATTCAGGCAGAAGTTCTCATGGAGATGGGCTCACCCGCCGAGGTGATCGTGCGGCTCGCGGCGGATTACGCCGTCACGGCCGTCGGAGCCCACGGCCGGTATGAGACCACCAAGCCGGGCCTGGGGCCAGTCGCCAGCCGGGTCGTCGAATACGCGCCGGGCACCGTGCTGGTTGCTCGAGAGATGATCGCCGAGACGAGTTTTCAGATTCTGCTGGCACTGGACGGGTCGCTGGCCTCCGAGCACGCCCTGCACACCATGGCCTCCTGCTTCAATATCGGTTCGAGCGAAATCACGCTCATGCATGTGGTGGAAACTCCTTGGATCCCCTTCGGCCTCGATCGCGAGAGGCTTGAGTATGGCAGAGAGGCGTTTGATCAAGCCGATCCCGGGATTCAGTTGGAGCGGGAACTGGGACTGGAAGCAGAGGAGATTATCGAAAGCGCCAGAAAGCGGCTCGCCCCCTATTGAGTTTCGACGAGAACCATTGTGGCAGAAGGGATTCCAGCCAGCGAGATTCTGCGGGAAGCGGAAAGCGGAGACTGTGATCTTATCGTCCTGGGAGCAACCGGCGTGACCGACATGAAACACGAAATGCTCGGCAGCGTCTCGACCAAGGTTGCCTGGAACGCTCCCTGCTCGGTCTCTGTCATCAAGGACACGGACTGAGCCCCGATCCGTCGATAAGCTAACCGCGTCCTGATTTCACGAGCCTTCGGTTGGGCTGGGCTCAACCTAGCTCTTCACGAGCGAAGTCAGCTGATCTTGTTCCCGACGGATCAAGCACGTCAGGGCGCAGCACGGTGGCACGAGGCCCATCCTGGGCGACCCTGCGCCAGCCGTTATCGACGGCTCGGGGCTGAGGGTACTTCACAAATCTTTTGTTCGTCCTCGGCAAGCGAAGGGAAATGCGCCTGGGGTGACTCGAACACCCGGCCAACGGTTTAGGAAACCGCTGCTCTATCCTGCTGAGCTACAGGCGCACCAACGCTAGTTTAACGTGGAGGCGGCCGTCTGGCAACCGGACAACCGGAAGGCTATTGATCGATGGCGGGGGTGATCTCGCGCCAGCCGACTTGGCGGAAGGGGATCAGGCTGACGGCCATCCGGACGTTGGCGCTGTTCATCAAGACCTGGGAGTTGCCCATCAGGGTGAACTTGGGTTCGTCCTTGAATTTCACGGTGCCCTTCCCGTCCTGCTCCATGCTGACGATGAACATCCCTCCCCGGAGCAAGGGATTTTCCTCCTTAGCGACCTCCCCTTTTCCCATCAGCAGCACTAGGCCGTCATACGTGAACCCTGAGAAAACCTCGTATTTACCGCGGATCACCAGAAGACCGGCGCCCTGAATGCTGCCCGAGACGGTCAGGTCGCCCTCCGCCAGGGCAATCACGGGACGGTTGTTGGGATCGTTGGGGTTGGAGAGGTTCCAATAACCCAGGTCGTACTTCCCGGTGCCCACGCC
>JACQTF010000093.1 GCA_016210925.1 Acidobacteriota bacterium
CCATTACCCAGACCGGGTCCAACTCGGCGCCCGCGTGGTCCGGCTACGGGGAATAGCGGGCACTCTTCCGATTCTTGGTGCGCGCCGAGTTGTAAAGTGATACATTTCTAGCACGAACCAGACGAGGAGGAATCATGACGAAGCGGATTCGTTTCGCAGCACTCCTGATCGGACTACTGCTTCCTTTGTTCCTGTCTTCCAATGCGTGCAAGAAGAGGGTGGCTCCGCCTCCTCCGCCGCCTCCGCCGGCGGAAGTGCCGCCTCCGCCACCGCCGCCACCCCCACCTGCGGCGCCCAGCATGAGCCTGAGGGCGGATCCCTCGGCCATCCAGAGAGGCGAGAGTGCCCGGCTGATGTGGGAGGCTTCCAACGCGGAGACGGTGTCCATCGACCAGGGAGTCGGAACCGTTGCGGTCTCAGGTCAGCGGGCAGTCTCGCCGGCCGAGTCCACCACCTACACCGCCACCGCGACCGGCCCCGGCGGGACCCGCACCGCCAGCGCCCGGGTTACAGTCACCGAACCACCGCGAGTGGAGACACCCAGGATCTCCGACGAGGAGCTTTTCGGACAGAACGTACGGGACATCTTTTTCGATTTTGACAAATATGACCTGCGTCCGGAAGCCCAGGAAATCCTCCGCGCCAATGCCCGGGCACTGCAGCAATATTCCCGCTGGAACATCTCCATCGAGGGACACTGCGACGACCGCGGGACCACCGACTACAACCTGGCCCTCGGGGACCGCCGTGCCACCGCGGCCAAGGAGTTTCTGGCATCCCAGGGAATTTCGGCGGAAAGGGTGTCCACCCTCAGCTATGGAGAGGAGCGGCCGGTCTGCACCGAGTCCACAGAGGAATGCTGGGCCCAGAACCGCCGCGCCCACTTTGTCCTGAAGAGATGAGAGGGAGGAACCCATCCCGAGCCCCCGTCGGGATCGGTGGCGAGGAATTTCAAAGGGCTTTGGGAGGTGTTTGGATGCGAAACCTGTGGCTCGTCCCTTTCCTGGTTGCACCGCTGTGGGCAGGAACGAAGGAGGAGATCATACGCCTTCAGAGCGATGTCCTGGCGCTGCAGAACCAGATCCGACTTCTGCAAAAGAGCTTCGATGGCAGTGCGGCGTTGAACAAGTCCCTCCTGGAACAGCTCAACGATCAGGCGGCCAAGACCGGCCTGGCCCTCCAGGAGGTCAGTAAAGACATCACCGACAGCCAGGCCAGCTTCAAGCACGACATTCAACAACTGGTGTCGGAGCTGCGGACTCTGGCCCTGAAGATGGACGACACCAACGCCCGCATCGGTGCCTTGTCGGTCCAGATGGCCGAGAAACAGGTCAAGGAAGACCAGCTTCGGACCCAGGTCCCGCTGGTTCCGGGAGGAAGCCCGGCGCCCGACCAGATCTACTACAACGCTTACAGCGACTTCCTCCAGGGACACTATGACCTGGCCATTCAGGGTTTCCGCGACTACCTTCAGTCGTACAAAGAGACGGAGCTGGCGGACAACGCCCAGTACTACATCGGCGAGAGTCATTACAGCACGGCCAAGTTCAACGAGGCCCTTTTGGCGTACGACCAGGTCATCCACCTTTATCCCCAGGGGGACAAGGTGGCGCCCTCCTACTTGAAAAAGGGGCTGGCCCTCATCGAGCTGCAGCACAACGAGGACGCTATCGTCCAGCTCCAGGCGGTGGTCAAGAACTTCCCCACCAGCCCTGAGGCCAACACGGCACGCCAGAAGCTGGAGGAGATGGGGGTGAAGGCCAAAAGCTAGGCCGGGGGGAAGGAGGGTTCTCTCCCGCTCCCTGCATCTGTGGTGGAGGAACTATGGTCAACAAGGTCATCTTGGTGGGTCGGCTCGGGCGGGACCCGGAGCTCCGCTACACGCCCGGCGGCTCACCGGTGGCGAACTTCAGCGTGGCCACCAACGAGGTGTGGACCGACAAGAATGGCCAGCGTCAGGAGCGCACCGAATGGCACAATATCGTGGCGTGGAACAAGCTGGCGGAGATCTGCAGCCAGTACCTGGTCAAGGGCCGGCTGGTGTACATCGAGGGGCGCCTCCAGACCCGGGAATGGGACGATAAGGATGGCAACAAGCGGCGAACCACCGAGGTGGTGGCCAACAACATGCAGATTCTGGAGCCCAAGGGCGAAGCGCGGGCCTCCGCGGTCACCGCTCCCGCTGCGGCGGGTTCTGCCCCTCCTTCTGACGTGGAAATCACCAACGAGGATATTCCCTTCTAGTGCCGTTCCACCAACACTGGTCACACGTCAAACGTCAATCGTCAATCGATTGACAGATGACGATTGACGAATGACCGTTGACGGTCCGGCGAATGGCGCGCCTCCCGATCAAGACGGCAATGAAGGTGGAAAAAGAGTTTCTAGGAAAGACCTTTGACGATTTTTTATTGCGGCCGCAGCGCGGCCTGGTGAGTAGCCGTCGACAGGTGGATTTGACCAGCCGGCTTTCTCGCCATTACGACCTCTCCCTCCCGATTGTCTCTGCCAACATGGACAGCGTCACCGGTGGGGTGATGGCGCAAGCGCTGGCTCTGGAAGGGGGCGTCGGTATCATCCACCGCGGAATGTCCATCGAGGAACAAGCCCGGGAAGTGGGCCAGATTAAACGAAGCCACGGTTACATCGTCGAGAAGCCTTTTTGTCTTCCCCGAAACGCCACCATTCGCGAAGCGCGGCTGTTCACTCGCAAACATCACATCACCGGCATCCTGATTGAAGAAGCCCTGGGCAGCCAGCGGCTGGCAGGATTGCTGTCCAATCGCGACATGCCCTGGTTCGAGGGGCATGAAGACCGCCGGGTGGAAGAGTTCATGACGCCGGTGGATCGCCTGGTGACGGGCTCGCCGGGCATCAGCATGGCGGAAGCGGAGCGGATGATGTTCGAAAGACGGATCGAGAAGCTTCCACTCGTGGACAAGGATCGCCACATCAGAGGATTGATCAGCAAGAAGGACCTGATCCTGACCCGACAGCGTCCCTATTCCAGCAAAGACAAAAAAGGCCGGCTGCTGGTCGGCGCGGCGGTCGGGGCTCATGGAGATTATCTGGAACGGGCTGCCGAATTGATCCACGGGGGAGCCGACATTCTGGTCATCGATATCGCCCACGGGCATTCGGACGTGATGAAGAAAGCGGTGGAGGCTTTTCGCAAGCGGTTCGCCGAAACCGAGTTGATCTGTGGGAACGTGGGGACGGGAGAAGGGGCTGCATTTCTGAAGGAGCTCGGCGCCGACGGGATCAAGGTGGGAATCGGCCCGGGTCGCGGTTGCAGGACGCGCCTGGAGACCGCATCCGGGGTTCCACAGTTGCAGGCCATTCGAGAAGCCTGGTGCGCCATTGAAGATTCGGTCCCACTGATCGCCGACGGTGGGATCAAAGACGACAAGGACATTTTTATGGCGTTGATCTGCGGGGCTTCCTCGGTCATGCTGGGGAGCATGCTGTCCGGGACGGATGAAGCCCCGGGGCACGTCATCGTGGACCCGGCCTCTGGACAGAAGAAAAAACTCTACAGGGGCATGACCTCGCCGCAGGCAGTGCTGGAGGTGCTGTACGATACCGAACATCCTGAGGACCTGGAAGAGGCGCTGGCGACTCCTGCGGAAGGACAAGAAATGCAAGTCCCCTACAAAGGGAGCGTCGTCGACGTTTTGCGCCGCATCCGGGGTCACCTGGCTTCTTCGGTGAGCTATGCCGGTGGCGGGACACTTTGCGAGGTCCGCGCCAAGGTCGTCCGCGATCCCATGAGTTACCTGATTGTTCTCTCGGAAGCCTCTCGCCGCGAATCCTACGAGCGCTAGCGCGGTGCCAGCCGGCGGTCGGCCTTCCGGGTGAAGCAGGGCCGATCTAACGGTAGACGGCCTGCTGGTGGACTCGGGCCCGCCCAACCTGGCCCGGGAGGTGGCCCGCCTTTGCGGGGAACTGGCTGTGCGCCAGTGCATCACCACCCACCACCACGAAACCAGGTATACTTGGTAGGTGCGGATCTCTTCCGGGACCAGCAACTCTTCCATCATTCGCTGACGTAGGGGTGTCATAAAAGGCTCCTTTCTTTGAGGTGAATGTTGCTTGGACACCAACATCCTGCCTCAAGAAGGAGCCTTTTGTCGTCTGTCTTGGAAGCGTTGGAAGGTTTGCGGAAGACAGGAGGGTCGCAGTCCCTCAGATCACCGACTGCAACTGACCAACGTGACTGAGCCGGCCCAAAGCAGAGACCGAACCCACCGCTGTCGTGGCTGTTTGACCACTGCGGATCGGTCCGCATTCCCCTTGCCGGATTCTGAGCCCCCAATCAACCTTTCGGCACTTATTGCTGGATGTGAGGATTAGTCGCCCTCCCTTTCGGTGGCGCCCTCCTTGAAAACGAGCTGGGGACCCACCGGTTTTTGGCCGATCTCCTTGGCAAACTCCTCGCGCAGGACGATGACCTTGCCGCCCACCATGGTCAGGAGAGGATAGATACCTGCGATCTCTTCTTCGGGCACCGTGAAGTAATCCTTGTTGAGCACCAACAGGTCGGCCAGCTTGCCCGTCTCCAGCGAACCGATCAGTTTTTCCTTGACCAGATACTCGGACCCCCACGTGGTGGCCATCTTCAACAGGGTGACCCGGTCGATGGCCTCCTCCGGCGCCACCGGCTGGCCTTTCCGGTTCTTGCGGTTCAGGAAGGAAAGAAAGGACGAAAACAGCGTCGGTCCCGAGCCGCTCTCCACCCGGATCTCGCCTTCGAAGACCACCTTCACGCCCCCGTCCAGCACGCTCTTGACCGGCGCCACCCGGTTGGCGTAGCGCGTGCCGTACACCTCCAGCCAGGGATAGCTGCGGTTCACATAGTCGGCGCGGGCGCTCAGGATGATTCCCAGCTTCTTCAGCCGCGGGATCTGATCCTTGCGGGGATAGAAACCCATGTGATCCGATGTGAAGCGCCGGGAACGAACATAATCCAAACTAAAGCCCGGCTCCTCGCGGATCGCCTGTTCCAGCAGGTCCATGAAATGGTCCACCCCTTTGTCGCCGTAGCTGTGGCCCAGGGCCACCCTCTGCCGCGACGCGATGGCGGTGTAAATGGCTTTGGCGAATTTCGTTCCAGGGGCATTCCTGCACCACTCCCGTCCTTTGACCTCCTGGGGAGCCTCCATGGTGGTGCACATCATGGGCGGCCCCGAATCCACGTTGGACAGCCCGACGGCCGACTGCCAGAAATACTCATTCCCCAGCCCCGCCAGGTCGCCCAGCCGCAGATAGAACGAGGCCGGATCCGGGTTGTTCTGAAACCCGAAGTAGTGGGTGTAGCCGAAGCGGATGGGCATCTGCCCTTCCCGATACAGCTTCATGATGGCGTCCAAGAATCGAAGGCCGATGATGTGGGACGAAAACGTGGTGATTCCCAGAGCGGCCTGCTTTTCCATCCCGTCCTTGACGATCGCCGCCAGCTTCTCGATCTTGTCCGCGAAAAAAGAATCGACGATGATGGTGCGATTGTACTCGCTGTCCTCGCCAAATCCGCTGTCGTCAATTTTCTCTTCATCCGGCTCAGAGCCATAGAGCTCCGCCAGCGCTTTTTTGGCCGCCGAATTCAGCACCCCGGCAGGATGGGCGCTGAGAATGACCGGATTCTCAGGGGCCAGCTTGTCCAGGTCTTGAAGGGTGATTTGCCTCTCCTGGAGAAAGCGCACCCCGATTCCGGTGCCCGAGCTGCCGCCCGTGGGAAGTTTGATGGAGGCCCACTGTCCCGGCCTGGAGTTCTGCACGTGCTCCTTCAGCAGCACGTCCAGCTTTCTCCTCAGCTCGCGAAAGTCGCGGCCCTCCACACTGAAGGAACGCATCACCTGTTCGATGGCGCCGGGATTTTGCGAGACCCAGTAGTTGAACGCGTGGTTGTGGATGTGGGTGTGCGCGTTGATGATCCCGGGGACGACGGTCCTGCCCTTGAGATCAATGCGAAGGGTATTCGGGCCTGACAGCTGCAACACGTCCCCATCGCTCCCCAGGGCCAGGATCCTGTCGCCGCGGATGGCCATGGCCTGAGCGATGGTCCCGGGGGACGCATTGTAGGCTCTGTCATCCATGGTGACGATCTTGCCGTTGTACACGATGGCCTCAGGATAGGCCAGCACCTCGGGTGGCACATTCTGTGCCTCGACGTAAAAGCCCAGAAACATCAAAAAGCTCCAACGCAATAGCAGCAGCCGCATCATCATCTCCTTTGTCAACCTGAAACAGAAACCGGATAAGACCCGACCGTCACCAGCAACACTGCGCCACGCAGAGCCCGCATGGCTCAGAAGGTGTAGCGGAGGGCAAACTGGATTTGCCGCGCCGTCGTCGTCGTCTCCGTGATTCGCGCCGCCGAACCGAGACGGGCGCCCCGCGAGTTAAAGAGCTGCACCGCCGGGTATCCAAAATTCGCCCGGTTGAGGAGATTGAAAAATTCGGTGCGAAACTCCAGGGCTTGATTCTCGGCCAGGGCAAACTTCTTCGTCAGAGAAATATCCAGCATGGCGAGGCCCGGCGCGATCAGTGTGTTGCGTCCAGTTGTCCCGAAAAAGCCTCGCTGCTGAGGGACAAAAGAATTGACCTCGAAGTATCGGTCCGGACCGCCCAGGACGGAATTGTTGCTGGCGCCCGGCACCAGATCAGGCCTGGAAAGATTGTTCGTCATCAGGACGTGCGTGATGGTGGAATTGCTTTCCAGGCTCCGCGGGCTTCCCGTCGCCAGGCTGAGGATACCGCTCAGGCTCCATCCATGCAGCAGGCTTCGGGCCGCGCCCGTCAAATCACGACCGAAGGGCAATTCGTACACCCAGTTGCCCACGAAATTGTGCCGGATATCCGTATCGGCCAGGGCCTTGTCATCGAAGAAATTGAAGGGATTCATCACGCGAGTGGCCGTGGTCTCATCGGACAGGTGAGAGGACTGAGTGTCCATGTTTTTGGAAAACGTGTAGGAGGTCTGGAACATGAATCCGGAGGTCATCCTGTTTCTCACGCCCACCTGCAGGCCGTGGTACCAGGAATCCGCGCCGGTTCCATATCGTTTGTAGGTTCCGAAATTAGGGTTGAACGCCGGGCTGTTGAGCGCAAAGAACACCCGGCCATCGGGAAGGAAGGTGGGAACCGGGATGTTCCAGTCCTCCCGGCTCACAAGATGCACGCCGTGCGTACCCGTATAGGTGACCGCAGCCACAACCCCTCGGGGGAGGGCGCGCTGCAGACTCAAGCTGTAATGCGCCATGTAGGGCGTGTGCACGTTGAAGTCAAAGGCGTGGACCGTCTGGGCCTGCTTCACGAGCTCTTCCAGCTGGGCTTGCGTCACAAAGGGGAAGAGCCCCCCGAGCTGGCTCGGGAGCGGAGCAGCTTCCGAACGGAACGGGGGTTGGTTGTTCATCGTGTTCAGGATCTGCTTGGCCAGGATGGGCTCGTGGAAGATGCCAAAGCCCCCCCGCAGAGAAGTCTTCGAGTCTCCCGTCACGTCCCAGGCAAACCCCAGGCGCGGGTCGAAATTGACCACGTCGTTGTCGTAGTAGGGGTCGCCCACTGTGGGAGCCGGATCTTCGACGAATCGGATGTTGCCCAGTCTTCCGTACCGCTCTGTCGGGGTGGTGCTGAAGCCGTACCGGAGACCTATGTTCAACGTCAGCCGCGACGTGGCACGAAAGTCATCCTGGAAATAAGCCGAGAAAATGCTCTGCTCGAAAGTCCTGAACGCATCCGATAGACGATCGGGCCCTTTGACGCGAAAGCGCTCAGGGACGCCATTCGTCAGAAAAGCGCTGAGGTTGCCGAACCGCACCTCCCCTCCGGCCCTGGCATCTTCTTGTTTCGCCAGGATATCTCGCTCCAGGTCCACCCCAAATTTCAGGGCATGCCCTCCGGTCGTGTAGTCAAACGAAACGTAGCCCTGGGGTGCCGTAAACGCGTGCTGCCGCGGGTTCGAACTGCCCCCGATTCCCGTGATCGCGGAAAGGCCTCTCACATCGATCGACCCCAAGGGCCGTTTTTCGACAAACGTGAGCCCGGCAGGAATGCTGACGAGAGCCTCGTTAAATTCTCCAATTCGGTTGCGGTTCACGCCGGCCCGAAAAACGCCGATGAGGCGGCCCGAAAACAGCGCCTTCAGTTCCAGGGCCAGGGATCCAGTCCTCGCCTCCACCGCCGAGGCAAACAACCCCAGGTCGTCCGGCCTGTTATGATCCGAGCCGTCATAGCTCACGCGGCCAAAAAGGGAGTACTTCTCGTTGAAGGTGTGGTCCAGGCGCGCCGTGAAATAATCCTGGTCGGTGGGAACCGAATGGCTGCTCAGGAACTCGCCGGCGCCGTCCGGGTTAATCCTGCCGTTGGGGAGCGGGTAAAGGTTCAGGAAGGGCACGATCCTGGGATCCACCGTGACCACGCGGGAGCCTACAATACCTCTGCGGGCTTCCGCCGTAGGAACAAAGCCAATGGAAGTCACGCCGAGGCGCTCGCGCAATCCCTCGTAATTGCCGAAAAAGAAGGTCTTGTCTCGCAGGATGGGCCCGCCCAGATAAAACCCAAACTGGTTCCGCTTAAATTCCGGTTTTTCCCGATCAAAGAAGTTACGGGCGTCCAGGTTATCGTTACGCAGGTACCAATACGCCGTGCCATGCAGCTCATTGGTGCCGGAGCGAGTGATGGCCACAATGTTGGCGCCCGCCGCCCGGCCGTGCTGGGCACTGTAGTTGCTGGTGAGGACCTGGAACTCGCGAACAGCTTCGACCCCGAGGGCTGCTCCCGTGACCCCGGAAGGAAGCTGGCCGGTCTCCGTATTGAGGTTGACGCCATCCAGGGAGAACGCGTTGGCACTGGTTCGCGCCCCGCTGACAGCAATCCGGTTTCCAAAACCTGAGATGCCCGATCCCCTGACGTGGCGCAGGTTGACCGCGCCCGCTTGAAGTGTGATCAATTGGGAGAAGTCCCTGGAACGAAGGGGAAGCTGGCTGATCTGGGTCTGCTCCACCAGGCCGCCGATTTCCGCAGTGGACGTATCCACGAGCGGCGCCTCCCCCGTCACGGTCACCTGTTCGGACAGCTCACCTACCTTCAGCGTGACATCCACGACCGCCTCGCGCCCGACGGTCAAGGTGATGCCGCTCCTTGTCCCAACTTGAAACCCCGGGAGCTCCGCCTGCACTTGATAGTGTCCAACGGTAAGCTGGGGAGCCCGATACCTGCCCTGCTCATCGGTGGTAAGAGTCCGGGCCAGTCCCGTGTCGAGATTCTTCACCGTCACGCTTACCCCGGGTAACACCGCTCCGGTCTCATCCCTGACTGTTCCAGAGATGGTCGCCGTGGTCACTTGAGCCAAGGCCATGTGCGCACCCAAGACGATCCACGCCCAAACAATAGTAAAAGAGGAAAGTCGACGCATAGAAACCCCCTCAGTAAAGTTCAGGTTAGAATCCCCGAAGTTCTACTCCGCCACGAAACACGCTGATTGAAATGACGTTTATACTGCTTCAGGGAGTCTGTCAAGAAAAATCCGGGGCCCCACGGGCGAGGGCGGCCGCCATCTGCCGGCGGGCGGACGCGGCTTGCTTCAGGGTGTTCGCCACCCGCACGCTGTGAAGAAGGGTCTGACCCGTGGCGACCCCTCCCGCAAGACGTTCTCGAGGCGAAACTCGATGGGGTCCATGTCCAGCTTGCGGGCCAACTCATCCATCAACGATTCGAACGCCACGGTCACCTGAGGCACGCCGTAACCGCGCATGGCCCCAGCGGGCGCCTTGTTGGTGTAGACCGCGTGTCCGTCGATCTTCACATGGGGCACCTCATAGGGGCCAGTGCCATGGCTGGTGGACTTCCCCACCACGGCTCTGCCCACCACAAGGTACGCCCCCGTGTCTACCACCAACTTGGCTTCAATGGCCGTCAGCTTGCCGGACAGGGTGGCGCCCATCTTGTAGTGAATCCGGTAGGAATGGCGTTTGATGTTGGTCCGCAGCGAGTTTCTCGGATTCAGCTTCACGAACGATCCGGAGCCGAAGCGCACCATCGCGCCCAAAGCTCTGGAGCGATTCAAGCTGCGGATCCGGGAGGCGACGCGAAGGGCGAAGGGCGTCAGCATCGAGGCGACCATAGAGGAACTGGCTCCGTACATGCGGGGCTGGCGCAACTATTTCGGCTCCTGCGAAACGCCCGAAGTGCTGATCAACCTCACCCGTTGGGTCCGACTGCGGCTTCGGGCAGCTCTATGGCGG
>JACQTF010000109.1 GCA_016210925.1 Acidobacteriota bacterium
CCCCCAAAATGATCCCCAGCACCCCCACCGAACTGATGGCCATCACGAACAGGATCCCGATGTTCACGTCCGTAATGTAAAAAGGATGGTCCCCGAAGGGGATGACCGAGAAGACGATGAACGCCGGGACCATGGCCATGATGGGCGCCAGGGTGAAGACGAACTTGTCGGCGTTGCGCGGGATGATGTCCTCCTTCAGGATGAACTTCAGCCCGTCCGCGATGGGCTGGAGCAGCCCGTGGGGCCCGACCCGCATGGGTCCCAGCCGCACCTGGATGTGGGCGATCACCTTCCGCTCCAGATAGGTCAGGTAGGCAATGCCCACGGACAGCACCAGCACCACGACCACGATCTTAACGAGAGGAACCACTACAACTTGCGTCAAGTTTTCCATGACTTAGTTTTCAGTTCTCAGTTGTCAGTTTTCAGCTGTCGCCCTTTCGGCTCTTAACTGACAACTGAGAACTGACAACTGAGCAGCTAACGGTCGATTTCACCCAAGACGATGTCCAATGTCCCGATCAGCGCCACGACGTCGGCCACGTAGTGGCCGCGGGCCAGTTGGGCCAGGGCCTGCAGGTTCATGAA
Source organism: Acidobacteriota bacterium (assembly GCA_016210925.1). Classification (GTDB taxonomy): domain Bacteria; phylum Acidobacteriota; class UBA6911; order JACQTF01; family JACQTF01; genus JACQTF01. Next base: position 589 of record JACQTF010000109.1, read on the forward strand.
GGACGGCGGCCGGACCCGCACCCGGTAAGGGATGGTGGAGCCGTCGCTGACGATGTAGTAGCCGATCTCGCCTTTGGGTCCCTCGATGGAATGATACACTTCTCCCAAGGGGGGTTTGATCACCCGAGGCGTCTTGGCCTTGAAATCGCCTCCGGGAAGGCCTTCAACGCATTGCCGGATGATGCGGTTGGCCTGCCTCATTTCCTGCATGCGGACCAGATACCGGTCGTACGTGTCGCCGCGGGTGCCCACCGGGACCTCGAAGTCCATGTCGGCGTAGGACTCGTAGGGCATGGCCTTGCGGATGTCCCATTTCACGCCCGAGGCCCGCAGCGCGGGACCCGTCAGTCCGATGTCGATGGCGTTCGCGGCGGAAATGACCCCCACCTCTTTGGTACGCTGCAGCCAGATCCGGTTCTCGGTCAGGATCCCCTCGTAGTCGTCCACCCGGGAGGGGAAGATATCCGTGAACGCTTTTGCCTGTTCCAGCCAACCGGCGGGCAGGTCCTCCGTGAGCCCACCCACCCGGAACGCGTTGCACGTGAGGCGGGCGCCGAATATCTCCTCGAAGAGCTTGAGGATTTCCTCCCGCTCCCGGAAGCAGTACAAGAAGATGGTCATGGCCCCGATGTCCAGGGCGTGGGTGGCCAACCAAAGGAGGTGGCTGGCGATGCGCTGGAACTCCGCCAGCATGGTGCGGGCATACTTGGCCCGGGGCGGGCACTCCAGCCCCAACAACTTCTCCACCGCCTCCAGGAAGGCCAGGTTGTTGGTGACGGCGGCGACGTAATCCATCCGATCCAGGTAGGGCGCGTACTTGGGGTAGGTGCGATTCTCGCCGATCTTTTCCATGCCCCGGTGCAGGTACCCGATAATGCACTCGGCGTCCAGCACCTTCTCGCCGTCCAGCTTTAGCTTCACCCGGAGCACACCATGGGTCGAAGGGTGCTGCGGACCCATGTTCAGGATCATCTCCGAGCTTTCTAAGATGGTCGTTTCTTCAGCCATGCCTTTGAGTCGTCGTCACTGAGCCATCGATAAGGATGCTTGTCGAATGACGATCAGTTCAATACGGCTTCCGTATTTCCATGTGCTTGGCGATCCAGTCCTGGTCCTGCCGGTCGATGGGGTAGTCCTTGCGCAGGGGAAAGCCGTGCCACCCGTCGGGCAACAGGATCCGCTTCAGGTCTGGATGCCCCTCGAAGGGAACCCCGAACATGTCGTACACCTCCCGCTCCAGCCAGTTGGCGCCGCTCCAGACCGCGACCACCGAAGGCACGGGCTCGCCGTCTGCGGCCCACACCTTCAGCCGGAATCGCTGGTTCAGCCGGATGGAGTACAGGTGATAAACCACGTCGAACCTTTTCTCCCGCTCCGGCCGGTCCACCGCGGTGATATCCGTGCACATGACGAATTGCATTTCGGGATCTTCCTTCAGGAACCGGCAGACCTCCACCAGGGATTCCTTCCGGAGCCTAACCATGGCCTGGCCCAGAAAACTTTTGGCCTCCTCCACAGCGCCCGGGAAGCGTTGATGGAGAGCTACCAACACCGGGTGGTCCTTCAACTCCTCGTAGGTGGGCGTCGCAGGCTTCGCAGGCCGGGGCGGCGCACCGGAGCCAGCGGCTGGCTTTTCGGTTTTTATCGGGGGCGTCTTGGGTTGCTCTTCCATGGTCCGGTGCCCTCAGGGCACGGCGCACAAAAAAAATTAGTTGCCGGGAAGCCCGGCAACTAATTCTTCACGATGATGCCCCTGGGCCATCCAAAGGAGATACGCGAATCAGACCCTCCCTTGCAACTGAGGCTCAGCCACCTTTCTCGGCTTGGCGATGGTCATCTGGTCGATCTTGTCCTGCAGGCGCATCAGCCCGTACAGCAAGGCCTCGGGCCGTGGCGGGCACCCGGGCACATACACGTCCACGGGGATGATCTTGTCCACACCCTGGAGGGTGGAATAAGTGTTGAAAGGCCCTCCGACGTTGGAGCATGCCCCCATGGAGATCACCCATTTTGGCTCCGGCATCTGATCGTAGATCCGCCGAATGACCGGCGCCATCTTCAAGGTGACCGTCCCCGCCACGATGATCACGTCCGACTGGCGGGGCGAGGGGCGGAAGATGCCGGCACCGAAGCGATCCATGTCGAAGCGACTGGCGCCCGTGGCCATCATCTCGATGGCGCAGCAGGCCAGCCCGAAGGTCATGGGCCAGAGGGATGACTTCCGCGCCCAGTTGAACAGGGCGTCCGCTGTGGTGGTGACCAGGTTCCCTCTCTCGAACCGGTTTTCGATCAGACCCATTCCAGTGCCCCTTTCTTCCAGACGTAAATGTAACCGAAGATCAGGATCCCGAGAAAGACCAGCATTTCGATGAATCCGAACAGGGCCAGCTTATCGTAAATGACAGCCCAGGGGAAGAGGAAGATGGTCTCGACATCAAAGATCACAAACAGGATGGCGATGATGTAGTAACGGACGGAGTAGCGCTCCCTGGCATCCGTCTCGGGCTCCACCCCGCACTCGTAAGGGCGTAACTTGGTGTCGTGGCCCATCTGGGGCCGGAGAAGTCGCCCCGCCAGCAGCGCCACCACCGGCAGCAGCAAGGCCACGAAGATGAACATGAAAATCGGTATGTAGGAAACTGGCATTTGTTCGTCTCAGCCCCCAAGGAAGCCAGCGCCGGCTCTCGCGTGCCCTTTCGGGGTGTCATCGAGCATACATCCACTACAGGCAGCACGCAACTGCCTCAAACGAGCGATCTTAGCACATCCACGGACTGTTTACAACCAGGTGCAGGTCCTCACGCAGGTGACGCAGGTTGACGCAGGAACTATGAGGATGTCCGGTCTGTGCAAAGTAGCATTGACCGGAAGGTCAAACGGTAGGTTGCAGGGACGTAATTTGTTACTCGAAAAAATTACTTGACAAAATTTGCTACCACCATTAATATTCCGCCCGCCTTTGCTCAGAGCAAACTTCGAGAAATCGGAGGACGCAGAGCTACGAGGCTTCTTCCTTCCCACCGGGAGGGAAAGCCAGTCGAGCCGCCAAAGGCAGGCGGCTTTTTTAATTTAGCCCCTTTCCCGAAGGAACCAATGCCCGCCGCTCCTTGGGGCGGCTTCCTCTGAGGCAAGGTTCACAGCGGGCTATTGGACGACCTTGACAGCGGGAGAGTGCGTGGTACAACAGACTCCAGAATCATCGACAATTACGAGAAGGCGCGTAAGGTTTTACGTTATAACTCCATGCAGAGGTTAAGGACCAGCAATTAAAAAGCTGAAGGGATCGAGACATGTTTTTCAAGACCAAGCAGGTGGTAGGGCTTGACATTGGGTCCAGTGCAATCAAGGCCGTGGAATTGAAGCCGGGCAAGCAAAACAAGTACGAGCTGTTGAGTTTGGGATTGGAGCCCCTTCCGCCGGACACCATTGTGGATGGCGCCATCATCGCCAAGCTTCCCGTGGCCGACGCGATCAACAAGATTTACTCCTCCAGCCACATCAAGAACAGCCGGGTTGCCACCTCCATCTCGGGCCATTCCGTCATCGTCAAAAGGATTGTCCTCCCGTCCCAGAGCGAGGGCGAGCTCATGGAATCCATCCAGTGGGAAGCGGAGCAGTACATTCCCTTCGATATCGCGGACGTGAACCTGGATTATCAGATCCTGCGGGAAATCCCCGGCTCGAACAACATTGAGGTGCTGCTGGTGGCGGCCAAGAAGGACAAGATCACCGACCACATCGGCGTGATCACCCTGGCGGGCAAGAACCCCCTGGTGGTGGACATCGACTCGTTCGCCCTTCAGAACTCGTACGAGTTCAACTACGCGCCGGAGGGGAACACCACGGTGGCGCTGCTGAACATCGGTGCCAGCGTCATGAACATCAACATCGTCAAGGGCCGGGACTTCCTGTTCTCCCGTGACATTTCCGTGGGCGGAAACCAGTTCACCGACTTCCTGCAAAAGGAATTGAACGTGGAATACGAGACCGCGGAAAGATTGAAGCGGTCCGAGAAGGTGGACGGGGTGGAGGAGGTGGAGGTCCGCAACATCATCCACTCCGTCTCCGAGATCATCGTCCTGGAGATCCAGAAGACGCTGGACTTTTTCAAGGCGACAGCGTCCTCGGAGAAGATCGACAGGATGCTGGTCAGCGGCGGAGCCGCCCACATTCCCAGCCTGGTGGATTTTCTGGCCCAGAAGTTCGATCTTCCCACGGAAACGTTCGATTCTTTCCGGAACGTGACCTTTGATCCGCGCAAGTACGACCCGGGCTACTTGCGCGACATCGCCCCCGATATGGCCATTGCGGCAGGTCTGGCCCTTCGGAGCCTGGAGGATGCATGATCCGCGTTAACCTGCTCAGGGACCGCACCACCAGGGCAAAGAAGCCCGTCATCACCACCGAGACCTCTCGGGTCGGAGTGGCTTTCATTGTCCTCTTCCTGGTCTCCATCCTGGTCATGGGCTGGTGGTGGTGGAGCCTGGCCAACGAGCGGCAGGAGAAGACCACCCAGATCCAACAACTTCAGGCGGAGAGCCAGCGCCTGCAGAAAGTGCAGGTGGAAATTGCGGAGTTCGAGAAGCTGAAAACCTCGTACGAGGGGCGCATTCAAATCATCGAGGCGCTGAAGAGCCGCCAGACGATTCCGGTGGAGCTGTTGAACAATCTCATCAAGAGCGTCCCCGAAGCTCCCACCCTGTGGCTGACGGCCCTGACGGAAAACCAGGCCGGCATCAACATCGAGGGGTCGGCGTTCAACATCGAGTCCATCGCCGATTTCATCTCCAACCTGGAAAAGTCCGGCTATTTTAAATCGGTGGAATTGAACTTTTGGGAGGAGGGCCAGGAAGCGATCCGGTTCTCCTTGAAATGCGACCGGAGCCAGCGGGTCGGGTGAAACATGGCCGTGAATCTCAAGAGTTTCAAGTTCGAGGAACTCCCGCCCACCTACCAGGTGGTGGTGGTCGGCATCGTGCTGGTCGCCCTGAGCGCTGTGTTCTATACCTATTACCTGTCTCCCATCAAGTTGGACATCGCCCGTTTAGACGCAGAGATCCAGAACCTGGACATCCAGGTCAAGAAGGGCCAGGCGGTGGAGAGGAAGCTTCCCGAATTCAAGAGCGAGATCGAGCGGTTGAGACTCCGGCTGGAGTCCCTCCGGAAGATCCTCCCGGAGGCAAAGGAGACGCCGGACCTGGTGAGGAAGCTGCAGAACTTCGCCGAGCTGTCGAGTTTGAAGATCAAGAAGTTCACTCCTCAGCCCACCGTGCCGCACGATTTTTACCTGGACTGGCCCATCCAGATGGAGGTGGAGGGCTCCTACCCCAACCTGGGCGCATTCTTTGAGAAAGTCGGAAACTACGTGCGCATCATCAACGTGAGCAGCATCAGCATCAGCGCCATCGCCAACTCCGCGGACGCCAACCGCACCCTGACCGCGACCTGCACGGCCACCACGTTCATTTTGATGGAGGAAAAGCCGCTGACCTCCGGTCCAGGGACGGCGCCAGCCGCGGCAGCTGCCGCCCGAGTGGGTCAATGAGCGAAAGGCACTGGAAATGGAACCCATGAGGCAGTGTCTCATTCTCCTTGGAATCCTGATTCTGGCAGCCGGAGAAATGTCGGCTCAACCGCCTCCCCAGCCCGCTCCCGGGGAGCAGGCTGAAGCCCCGGCCCCGGCCACCGAACCTGACACCATCGGAGTGAGATTCGATTCGCTCAAGAAACGGGACCCGTTTCGGAATCTGCTCTTGAAGACCGATCCGACCATCCGGCAGTTCGTGGGCCCCCCGCCCAGGGATCTGAGAGCCCCTGGGGTGTCCGGCATGCTCATTGCCGAGGTGCAATTGACGGGGATCGCGTCCGCCTCCAACGGCAGGCTGGCGGTCATGACGGGGCTCGACAAGCGAGCCCACTTCCTTAGGGTAGGCGACCGGCTCTTTGACGGCCATGTGAAAGAGATCAATGCAGAAGATGTGGTCTTCATCCAGGAGCTGAAAGATACCGCAGGCCAGGTGGTTCAAAACCAGGTCGTCAAGAAACTCAGCCGCGAAGGAAGGATGTAGCGGGAGCGGGGTTGACCGAAACAACCAGGAGGAGAAGGATGACTGCAGTGAGGAATCTATTGCTTGTGACGGCCCTCGGCGCCGCTTTCGTCGTACCCCTCCGAGGCCAAGGGAACCCGGAACTTTCACCTTCCAGTGAAGCTGTGCACCTTTCTGCAGCCCGGATTAAAGAGATACGGAGCGTGGAGGAGGACGGGAGCGTGAAAGTCTCCATCCATGCTGAGAATCCCATAAGAAACTTCAAGTACTTCGAGCTGGACGACCCGGACCGCCTCGTGGTGGATGTGTGGGACGCGATCAAGGGCCTGCCCTCCTCCCGAATTCCTCTGGATTCAGGACTGGTGAAGTCCGTCCGCGTTGGCCAACACAGCCGCCAGCCCCACCAGGTGGTGAGGGTGGTCCTGGAGATTGACCCGAAGGCAGTAGAGGGACGGGGCTCCGGGAACTTGAAAAAATCCGGAATCGAGTATGATGTCCGCTCCGAACAGAGCCAGGTCCTGGTGACCTTCCGGCGGAACCCGGCCGGGAGCACCGAGGAAGCCGGGGACTCCGGCAACGGGAACTCGTCGGAGGAGAAAACTGCTCTCCAGTCCCTCGAGGGCGCCGAATCTCCACCGGCCACGCTCCCCTCCGACAAGGCCGAGAGCACCTCCGCGTCCACTCCTTCCACGGCTGACATTCGTCCTCTGTCAGCCATGGCCAGACCGGTCCTGCGCGAGTCGGCCTCGATGGAAATCCCGATGCAGCCGCTTCCGGCTCCCTTGCCTCCACCGCTCCGGGTGGAACCCAGCGGGGGACCGACGGTGGAAGTCCGTCCCGAGCGCCCGCCCCTGGTGGCCCCCACGCTTCCCAGCGTACAGCAAAACCCAGCATCGGCTCAGCAAAGGTTGGAACTCGTCCAGGTAAAGGAATACACGGGGGAGCCCATTTCCGTCAACCTGGTGGACGTGACCTTGGTGGACTTCTTCCGGCTGATTTCTGAGATCAGCGCGTTGAACATCATCCTGGACCCCAACGTGCAAGGGACTCTCACCATCAAGGTGGAGAAGGTCCCATGGGACCAGCTATTCGACATCGTATTGAAAAACAACGGCTTGGCAGCCCAGCTCCAGGGAAACATCGTCCGGATCGCGACGCAGGGCAGTTTGGAACAGGAGGAACAGCAGAAACGAAAGCTTCGTGAGGCGGAAATCCTGGCCGCCGACTTGATCACCCACACCATCAAGTTGAACTACGCCAAGGCCACCGATGTGCAAAAGATCGTAGAGAAGCAGCTTTCCCCACGTGGCCAGTACGAAGCCGATGTGCGAACGAACACGGCCATCGTGAAAGACGTGCCCTCCTTCATCCCACCCATCGTTAATCTCATGCAGGGCTTGGACGTCCCACAACGCCAGGTGGAGATCGAAGCCCGCATTGTTTCGGCCACTCGTGACTTCGCCCGCGACATCGGAATCCAGTTTGGCTTTGTGGGCGGAAACCTGGAGCGGGTAACCGTTGGGGGCCCCAACACCTTTGGGACCATCGGCGGCACCCGGCCCATTCACTCTCCCAGCACCGCCTTCATTGCCGGTCGTCCCAGCACCGGCCGTGGCGCGGCCGGCGAGTCAGCGTCCGGGGGAGCCGGCGTAAGCCCCGGTGGTGCTGGCAACTTGAACGTCAACCTGCCCACGCAACAGGCCACGAGCGGCTTTGGCATCTCCATCGGCAACATCTTCGACACCTTCCTCCTGGATGCCGCCATCACGGCCGCCGAAAACAAGGGACTGGCCAAGCTGATCTCCCAGCCCAAAGTCACCGCCCAAAACAACTCCGAGGCCGTCATCACGCAAGGCCTGCGCTTCCCGGTACAGGTCATTCAGAACAATACCGTGACGGTCCAGTTCTTCGACGCCGCGTTGCAACTGACCGTGACGCCTCAGATTACCGCCGAAGGCACAGTGTTGCTCCGCTTGAACGTTCAGAACAACGAGGCGTACTTCGGCCGTCATGTCAATGGGGTCCCCTCCATCCGAACCAGCGAGTCGGTAACGTCCGTGCTGGTCTCCGACGGGGGAACCACCGTCATTGGGGGAATCCTCATCGACTCGGAAGATAAAGCCCAGGAGTACGTCCCTGGCCTGGGATCCATTCCTCTTATCGGCGAACTCTTCAAGCGGCGTTCCGTATCCCGGACGACCCAGGAGATCTTGTTCTTCGTTACACCCAAGATCCTGCAGTAAAGGACGAGCTGCGAGACTTTTTTCTTCTCTCGCCCTGGCTTCCCCGATGCCATGTTTCGCTCCCGGCTGGAACAGATTCTTGAAAAGGTGGACGGAGCCTGTGCCGCCATGATCGTGGGCGCGGACGGCATTGTCCTGGAGAAAGCCGGCGCTGCAGAGCAGGCGGAAGAACTCTTCTCCGAACTGGGGGCCGCAGAGCTGACGCAGCTTTTGAAATCTTCTCAAAGGACCCTAGGTCAGCTCGACGCCGGCGCGGTCCAGGAGCAGACCATCCTCACGGACCATTTCTGCGTCATCCTCCGCGCCCTTTCCCATCACTACTTCGTGGCACTGGTCCTCTCCGCCGAAGGTAACTACGGCCGCGCGCGCTACGAGCTCCGGAAGGCTCAACTTGCCTTGCAGGAGGAATTTCTCGGCTGATCCGGAGCTCTTTTGCCCGGACCCTTGGCCGTCGAGTGGTCGAGCTACAATCTCTTGAACGCAGAAAGGAAATCATCTATCCTCTCCCGAACTTTCAACCGGTGCGTCATGGCCCATGCCAAGCATGCTGACGCCGGGAAAAGAAAAGCCCTGCGATGAGATTCCGGCGAGACTTGACCTGCGCACTCGTTTTGTTGGGTCTGAGCACAGCCTTCTTTGCCGATGTTATTTTTACGGACAAGAATTTCTTCTTTCGCGATGTGCTGGCTTTTCAATATCCCATGCGCAAGCTGGTTTACGAGGCGTACCAGGAAGGCCGGCTTCCTCTCTGGAATCCCTATCTCTTCCAAGGTTCTCCCCTCTTGGCAAATCCCAATAGCCTGGCCCTTTACCCTTCCAGCTTGCTGTTCTTCGTCATGCCCTTCGATGCTGCCTTCAAGTTTGGATACATCTTCCATATTTTTCTCGGCGGTCTCTTTTTTTATCTGCTGTGCCATGAGTGGGGCTTGAGCCCATGGTCATCTCTCTGGGGGAGCGTCCTCTATTCCTTTTGCGGTTTCAACATCTCCCTGATTAACCTCAACGCCATCCTGAACATTGTTGCGCTCTTTCCTCTGCTCATCTGGGCCACACACCGAGCCTTGAAACACCGGCGCCTAGGCGACGTCGCCCTGGGCGCTCTGGTGTTGGCACTCCAGCTATTAAACGCCGAAGTGTTCACGCTGCTGGGAATCGGAGCTTTTGTGATGGCTTACGCACTCTGGAGCGTCTTCGGAAGCCGAAGTGATCCGCTTCAATCGGAAAATCGCTTTCGAAGAGGGACCAGCATCGCCATTGTGGCGGCCATGGCTGCTCTGGCAGTCGCCCTGTCCTGCGTTCAATGGCTTCCCACTGCGGAACTGATCGAAAGCTCGGGGCGCGGCACCGGCTATCCCTATGGACATGCTTCCTTCTGGTCGCTGCATCCGTTGTCGCTTCTGCAGGCGGTCTTCCCCAACTTTTATGGGATCCCTCCCTTCACTTCCCATTACAAGTCCTACTGGGGGTTTCGCTATCACGACGGCCATGAGCCGTACATTCTCTCCACCTACTTGACCGCCTTTGCTGTCGCCCTGTCAGTGGCGGGACTGGTCTGGTCATCGCGCCGCAGGCTGGTGGGCTTTGTCGCGTTCTCCGGCTTGGGATCCCTCCTGCTGGCCATGGGAAAATTTACCCCACTTTTCGATTGGTTGTACCAGGCGCTCCCTTTTTTCAGCATGGGAAGGTATCCGGTCAAGTTTTTCTTCATCACGAATTTTTGCCTCATCCTGCTCTCCGCCCTCGGCCTGGAAGCCTTGTTTTCGGAGGGCTGCGCTGGGCGCTTGACTAGGTTTCTTCGATTTCTCATGGCGGTCGCCGCCATCCTCCTCACCCTGGGGATCTCGGTGCGGTTTGGGCCACTTTTTGTCCGAACGCCCCTCCGGTCCTTTCTGGTCCATTCGCTGTCGACAGAGGAAACCCCGGCACGAGTCATCCAGGAGCGAATGGACCGAGATCTCGAGGGCATACGAAAGGAGATGGGCAACAAGGTGTCCCTCACAGCCCTGTTTCTGTTGGGGTCGAGCTTCGCGAGCCTTCTGTTCGTGCGAGGGAAGATTTCGTCCCGAGGGTGCCTGGCGGCTTTGTCTGCGATCCTCACATTGGATCTTTTTGCAGCAAACATCGGATTGAACCCGTACATCGGTCGAGGAGCCCTGGAAGAGATCCCTGAGGTGGCCTCCTGGATCTCGAAAGAGGAAAAGGGCGGCCCGCCCTTCAGGATCTACACTCCTTATCAGAACCTATGGATCGCTCCGAAAGGGACTCAGGTCCGGGTGAAAACGGACAGCATCATCTCAGGGACTCTCTTCTTCAAGCATTCCCTCTCCGAGTTGGGCACTCTGTATCATTTTCAATACGCTTTGCACCGCACCGTGGATGATCTGGCGCCCCTGCCGGCACTGCTCTGGCGAGAACGGCTGAAGCTGTTCACCCCCCGCCAGATACAGGAGGCCCTGACCCTGTTCAATGTGAAGTATGTCCTGGAATTTGAGGACATTCGGGACCCCCGCTACCGCAAAGTGAAGGAGTTCGACGTCGGTTCACCCGATCACCCGCTGAAGGTCTACCGAAATGACCATGCTGCCCCCCGGGCCTTTCTGGTCCGCAAGAAATCTCCGGTGACTTCACCAGAACGTTTCCCTAAGCTTTCGCTGGACCGGGACATCATTCTTGAAGAACTCAAAGAGGGAAAATACCGGCCTCGATGGATGGGGGAGCGCCTGAGGGATTCCCAAGATCGCAGGGTTCGAATCATCTCCTATCGACCGGAGGAGGTACTGCTGAGGGCAGTCTCTGACGAGGAGGTTCACCTGGTGTTGACCGATACCTGCTATCCGGGCTGGGAGGCGACCCTGAATGGAATCGCCGTTCCCATGGAAAGGGCGGCTTTCATTTTTCGGGCTGTGGCCGTCCCGCCCGGCGACCATGCCGTGCGCTTTGTGTATCGGCCCAAGTCGTTTCGACGGGGAGCGACGGTCACCCTGCTGGGCCTGGGGATCGTGATCGTCATCTTCGCAATCCCTTCGCTCCGAGGCCGCCGGCTTTGAACATCCACCAGGGACCTCCGGGATCGCCGGCCGCCATCGCCAAGAACGTCCTGCGGGTTTTCCTGCTCAGCTTTATAGTTCTTTTCCTGGAGCTCAGCCTGATCCGGTGGCTGCCGAGCCAGGTTCGGGCGCTTTCCTACTTTAAGAACCTGGTGCTGATCTCCAGTTTCCTTGGACTCGGCCTGGGATCCATGCTGACAGGGCGGGCCCGATCGCTTCTCTGGCTGTTCCCCGTCCTGTTCCTGTTGGAAGTTGGCGCAGCCCTTCTGTTGGGACAGTTCATCATCTCCGGCACCAACAGCCTTGAAGAGCACCTCTGGTTGCTGTATTGGGACCTGCCGTCGAATGCCCCCTCCTTTCCGCTGTGGGTGGCCGTCCCGCTTTTCTTCGTCTTGAACACCTTGACCTTCGTACCCCTCGGACAGCTGGTAGGTGAGGCGCTGGTCGGGGCCGGGAACCCGATCCTGGCTTACAGCGCCAATCTTCTGGGCAGCCTGGCGGGCACCGCCGGTTTCGTGGGCGTCTCGTTCGCGGAGTGGGGGCCGCGCCTTTGGTTCGCCCCGGCCCTAGCGGGCCTGGCGTGGTTTGCGAGGGCGCGCCGCGCGTCTTTCGGCCTGCTCGCTGCCACGACGCTGATCGTGACGGCGCTGCCCCTAGACCGGGGCCTCGCCTGGTCCCCCTATTATGGGCTGCGCAGAACTCCCATCGAGGCGGGAATCACTGGAATTTTCACACCGGAGGAACTGGGTACCAGGACGCATCAGCAGCTCGGCTACTATCTCACCGTTAACGGTTCGTTCCACGAGGCCGCCCTGAACCTGAGCGCCGACATTTCCTTCCCGGCATTGCGTCAATTGCGGGAGGACTACGGCCTCCCGTACCGTTACCTGCGGGACCATATTGGGATCAGGCCGCGGGACGTGCTTATCATCGGAGCCGGGACAGGCAACGACGCCCAGATTGCGCTGGAGCAGGGCGCCGAGTTTGTCGATGTGGTCGAAATCGATCCCGTCATTCTGCGGTGGGGGCAAGAGATCCACCCGAATCGCCCCTATGATGACCGTCGGGTCCGGCGACACGTCGCCGATGCCCGCAATTTCCTGAACCACGCCTCTCGCGAGTATGATCTGGTCGTCTTCGGGACGCTGGATTCGCAGACGCTGCTCTCAGCTCTGTCCACCATCCGCCTCGACAACTACGTTTACACCGTCGAGAGCCTCGAGCAGGCGAAGGCGGTTCTGAAGCCCCGCGGGGCTCTGGCCCTTTACTTCTGGGTCGAAAAGGACTGGATCCGGAAGCGCCTGGTTAAAACCATCGAGGCGGCATTTGGTTGTCCGCCTGTGGTCCTTCGACCTTTGAAGCCGCGGCTCTTCAACCTCGTTTTGATCGCGACGGCGGCGCCCGCCGAGGGGTCATCCTCGCCTTCACTCGCCCTCGACCGCGACAAAGCGGATGTCCAGGAGTCGACGGATGACTGGCCCTATCTGTATCAGCAGGATCGAAAGCTGAGCCCGTTTTACACGACCATGATCGTGGTGTTGGCCTCGCTTTCGGCCCTCGCCGTCCTCATAGGTGTTCGCGCTGCCCTTCCTTCGGACCAAAAGGGACTGAAAAATTTCCACCTTCCTCTTTTCTTTCAAGGAGCAGGCTTTCTGCTCCTGGAAACGAAGGGCATTTCAACCTTGTCGCTCGTCTTTGGCTCCACTTGGACGGTGAACGCCATCGTCATCGGGGCCATCCTCCTCATCATCCTCGTGGCTACTCTTGGTGTCTACTGGTTGCGGCCCCGTCGCGTGGGGCTCATCTGGGCGGGGATCGCCGCGACGCTCGTGGTTGGCTACCTCGTACCCACCAGCGCGCTCTTGAGCCCTGACCTGGGCGCCCGAGTCGCCGGGAGCTGCTTGGTTGTCCTCTCCCCTATCCTCTTCTCGAGCATGTTCTTCGCTGTTCTTTTCCGCGATTCGGCGGACGTCGCGTGGGCTTACGGTTCGAACCTCCTCGGCGCGGTACTCGGTGGCCTGGCGGAGTTCGGGTCCGTTCTGACCGGCTTCAGGGCGTTGAACCTACTTGCCCTCTTGCTCTACGCCCTGGCTTTCGCCGCCCACCGGTTTGGCCCCCGGCAGAATCTAGGATAGGAACCGGGCCAACGGCGCACGATCCCCCGCGAAGTGCTGATTATCGGAGCGGGTACCGGGAACGATGCGCGGATCGCCTTGGACCACGGCGCCGAGTACATCGATGTGGTGGAGATCGATCCTGTCATCCTGCGCTGGGGCCAGGAGATCCATCCCAATCGCCCATACTCTGACAGGCGCGTCCACCTCCACGTGAACGATGCTCGGAACTTCCTGCAAAACACGCCGCGAAAGTACGATCTGGTAATCTTTGGCACGCTCGACTCGCAAACTTTGCTCTCGGCGCTCTCCACGATCCGCCTGGACAACTATGTCTACACCGTCGAGAGCCTCGCGCAAGCCAAGGCCATCTTGAAGCCCTCTGGAGCTCTCGTGCTGGGTGGCCAAGGATTGGATCGGGAACCGACTGGCGCGTACCGTAGAGGCTGCCTTCGGTTATCCACCCGTGGCCCTTCGCCCCGCCGAGCCACGCTTGTTTAACCTCATTTTGACGGGACAGGGCACGGAATCGGTCTGGAAGTCCACGAGGCACCTCTTCTTGGCCGAACGCAGGAGAGGGTCTTGGAAAGGGGTATGGTGGTGCTAAATTCTGTTGAAACTTCGAAGCGCATCAGGGTTATTGCCTCTTTTTTGGCAAATTTGCAGCGAAGTTGTGCCGGTATCCGGCCCCCCATCCCAAAAACAGGGAGATAGCATCTCTCGGTGTGATACCCAACATAGAGGAGTTGGCTTGCTTCTCAAAACATAAGCCCTTTCCATGAAGTTGCTTCATTCTGGAGCTCGGTTGCTGGTAAAATCTCCCTGAATGGGCAGGCTGAACCGGGCAAAGGCTCAAGCCAAGGAAATTACCGCACTTAAGGACGCCCTGCGGCAGGCCGGGTTGGACGGCGCCCTGATAAGGCACCTTCCGAACATTCGCTATCTCTTTCATTTCACGGGAAGTACCGCCGTCGCGCTCCTGACGCTGGAGCGTTTTTATTTGATTGTGGACTCGCGGTACCAGCTCCAAGCCGCTCAAGAGACGCGCTTTTGCAGCTTGGTGTCCCGCAGCGGGGTCACGAACGAAGAAGCGCTCGTGAACCTGATCAAGCGCAAAAAGCTAAGAAAAATAGGCTTCGAATCTTGCTACTTGCCGGTTTTCCATTTTGGGTTTCTCCGGCGGGAGCTGCCAAGCTCTGTAAAACTAAAGCCGTTGGATCACCTGGTGGAAGACCTCCGGATCATCAAGACGCCAGGGGAAATCGCGAAAATCCGCCAAGTGGTTGAATTGACGGCGAATGTCTTTGATAGTATGATCCGCCTGGTCAAACCTGGCATCTCAGAAAGAGACCTAGCAGCTGAGCTCGAACACCGATTGACCCAGCGGGGTGCGGAACAGGTATCCTTCCGTACCATCGTAGCATCCGGCTATCGCTCCGCCATGCCTCACGGGATCGCCTCCGACAAGATCGTTCGCCAAAACGAACTGATCGTATTCGATTTCGGAGCGATGAAGGACGGTTACTGCAGCGATATGACGCGTACGCTGTTCGTGGGCCGACCCTCCCGGGAGGTACGGAGGATTTACGACACGGTCCTGCACGCGCAGACCCACACAGAAGAGCACCTGAAACCGGGGATGAAGGCCAAAGAGGTGGACCGGCTGGCGCGGTCGATCATCGAGAAAGCCGGCTACGGTGACCGCTTTGGCCACGGGACCGGGCACGGGATCGGTCTGGAAGTCCATGAACCCCCTTTTATTGGCCGAAGGCAGGAAAGCGTCTTGGAAAGGGGTATGGTGGTCACGGTGGAGCCTGGGATCTACTTGCCGGGCATCGGGGGGGTCCGGATCGAGGATGTGGTCGTGGTTACCGAGAGAGGCTGCCAGGTTCTCACCCCGTCGCCAAAGGAGTTCTTGGCCGTTTAAACTGAAACTCCACGGGGATCGAGATGAACTTCAAGGAGATTAAGGAACTCATCAAGCTGGTGTCGGAGCGCGAAATTGACGAATTGCAGATCGAGAGAGCTGGAATCAAGATCACCATCCGCAAGAACGCCGCAGTTCCAAAGGCCCTGGAGCACGGCAGGCCAGCGCCGGTCGTGCCCCTCCCTCAGGAGACCACTCCAGCCGCAACGGGAGCGCTGGTGTCTTCGCCAGTGGCAGAGAGGGAACTGCACCTGGTCAAGTCGCCCCTCGTGGGAACCTTTTATAGTGCCCCCAGCCCTGGGAGCGACCCTTTTGTCCACATCGGGGACCAGGTGGAGGTAGGGACGGTGCTCTGCGTCGTGGAGGCTATGAAGTTGATGAACGAGATCGAATCGGACATGGCCGGCGAAGTGGCTCAGATCCTGGTGGACAGCGGCCAGCCCGTGGAGTATGGAGAACCCCTGTTTGGCATTCGGGTTCGAAGATAGGCACGCCGCAGAGATGGCTCTCTTCAAAAAGATCCTCATTGCCAACCGGGGCGAGATCGCCCTGCGAGTGATTGCTGCCTGCCGGGAACTGGGCATCGCCACGGTAGCGGTTTACTCGGAGGCGGACCGGAACTCGCTGCACACCCGCTTTGCGGATGAGGCGGTCTGTATCGGGCCTGCCGCCAGCAGTGCCAGCTACCTGAACATTCCCAGTGTCATCAGCGCCGCTGAGATCACCAATGTGGAGGCCATCCATCCCGGTTATGGTTTCCTGGCAGAAAGCGCCTATTTTGCAGAAGTGTGCGAGACCTGCAACATCAAGTTCATCGGCCCTCCCCCAGATCTGATCCGTTTGATGGGTGACAAGGAGAAGGCGCGGGCGGCCATGCAGAAGGCCGGCCTGCCGGTGCTTCCCGGATCCGGAAAGGTTAAGAGCACCTCCCGCGACCTCCTGGAGGTGGCCCGCAAGTTAGGTTATCCTCTGATGATCAAGGCGGCAGGGGGAGGCGGAGGCCGGGGCATACGCACTGTCCGGAGCGAAGGCGAACTCCTGAAGTGCATTGAAGCTGCCCAGATCGAAGCCGAGAGCGCCTTTGGCAATGCCGACGTGTACATGGAAAAGTATCTCGCCAGCCCCCGTCACATCGAATTTCAGGTGCTGGGAGACCAGGACGGCAACCTCCTTCATCTGGGCGAACGGGAGTGCTCCATCCAGCGCCGGTACCAGAAACTGGTGGAAGAGTGCCCTTCCGCCGCTCTGAGTCAGAAACGGCGCCTGGAAATCGGCGCCGCAGTCGTGGAGGCCCTCAAAACCGTCCACTACGTCAACGCCGGGACCGTGGAGTTCCTCTTCGATGATCAGGGAAACTTCTACTTCATGGAAATGAACACGCGGATTCAGGTGGAACATCCGGTCACAGAGATGGTCACAGGAATCGACCTAGTTCGGGACCAGATCCTGATCGCTGCGGGTGAACGGCTTCCGTATCGGCAGGAAGACGTGCAATTTCGCGGACATGCGATGGAATGCCGCATCATTGCCGAAGACCCAGTGACCCACAAACCCTCCCCGGGAAAGATCACATCGTGGCA
>JACQTF010000095.1 GCA_016210925.1 Acidobacteriota bacterium
GCACGGCCTTCGACCTCCAGCATCAGCTCCGCCACGTGGACCGGATCTTCCAGCGCGTCTTCCGAAGCGAAAGCGCATAATCGCCCTTGCGGAGGGACTTGAACGGTCGAAGCGAGAGAGGGCGGCAGAGCGACCCACAGTTGCTGGATCCGTGCTTGCACGACGACCGGACACCGTACGTCTTTCAGCCCCAGCCGGCGGCTTGGAACACGTTCCGCGATGAACTCGTTTCGGGGCTTGGCGTCTCCCGTGCTGACATTAGGGTGGTCGGCAGTGCTCGACGACGTTCGTTGCGTTCGCTTTCTCTATAGTGACGACCGCAGGGAAGTCGAAGATGTGTTTAAGAGACTAAACAAATTCACGCTCCCACTCAAACCGCAGGAACTTCGAAACGCGACGTACCACGGTGCGTTCGCAAAACTGTCAGAGCAGTTGGCGGACGATGAGTACTGGGCGGTGAATCGGATTGTAAGCCCAGCAGTCATCCGCCGTATGGCCGACATCGAAATGATGAGCGACCTCTTAATCGGTCTCCTTCACGGCCCACAAGGCGGTTCTGAAGAGATTCGGCACGGGTGCCCTTCGCCGACCTTCCGAAAACACACCGTTCCCCGACCTCGTAGAAGTTCCGCCGGCACGCCCACGCGAGCGCGCTCTTGCGAATCATCCGTCGCTGAAGCCGCAGGCGTTGATGCGGTTTTTGGTACGGGCCTCGCTGCCCCTCGGCAAGGGCGTTGTGCTGGACCCCTTCATGGGAGCAGGGTCAACCATCGCCGCCGCGACGTACCTCGGCCTAAAAAGCGTCGGGGTGGAATTGGACTGGAGATACTTCAGTATGGCGAGGTCGGCAATTCGGAAACTCGTGGAGCTTGAGGTCACCGGAGAGCAGCAGGCCCTCCAAGGAATCCGACCGGAAACATTAGCCCCCTCGAATCAAATTAGGACACTACCGGGCTCCCGTTGACCTTGACACTCCTTCTCGGTACTCGGTAACATGTGAGTTTCGAATACAGTAACGAAAGGTGGTCGAGTTGAAACGAACGTTCCAGCCCAATAACCGGCGCAGGCGAAAAACCCATGGCTTCCGGATCCGCATGCGGGCCAAGGGCGGACGACTGGTCCTGAAACGGCGCCGCTCGAAGGGGCGCAAACGGCTGACCGTGAGTGGCTGAGGCAGCGTCACAGGCATTTCCCAAGGCAGAACGGCTGCGGCGGCGGTCCGAATTCGAGCGGGTTTATGCCCGGGGACGAAAGGTCGTTGCTCCCCACTTGGTGTTGTTTGCCCTGGAGAACTCGCTGCTGCACAGCCGCCTGGGGATCACCGTCACCCGAAAGGTGGGATCGGCGGTGGAGCGAAATCGGTTCAAACGGCGCCTGCGGGAGATCTTCCGAAGGAACAAGGGCGCCATTCCTGGCCGGTTTGATCTGGTAGTCAACGCACGAGCCCACATCGGGCCTGCGGACTACCAGCGCCTGCAAGCTGAATTCCTCTCTTGCCTCGAACAGCTTCAGGGAGTGGGGCCGGAGCGGGCGTGACGAGGCTGCTTCGGCTCGTCATCGGGTGTTACAGGCGCTTTGTTTCGCCGCTCCTGCCCCGCGCCTGCCGCTTTGACCCGACCTGTTCCGCGTATTGCCTGGAGGCCGTAGAGAAATACGGGCCCTGGAAAGGATTGTATTTGGGGGCGCGGCGCCTGCTGCGGTGCCATCCCTGGCATCCCGGCGGCTGTGATCTGGTCCCCTGAGAGTTGGCATGGAAAAACGGGTCATCCTGGCGCTGCTTCTGTCCTTTGCCATCATCACCGCTTATCAATATTTCCTGCGGAAGATCTACCCACCGCCCCCTCCTTCGAAGGTGGAGCGGATCGAGCACAAAGCGCCTGTCGTGCCCCCTGCACCGCGAACCTTCCCCCCGCTTCCCGCCGCAGAAGTCACCCAGGCCGAAAAAAAGGATATCGCCGTGGAGGGCGCCCTCTACAGGGCTGTTTTCTCCACACAGGGTGCGGCGGCCAGGAGCTGGCAATTGAAAGCGTACACGGAGGAGGTCCCCGATCCGGCCGATCCCAACAAGAAGACCAGAGTGGACTACGAACTGATACCGCACGGCCTACCACCGGGGCAAGGCTTTTTCTCCCTGGGGAGCACCGACCCATCGCTGGACGAAAAGTTCAGAAAGGCGGTTTATGAGGTGTCGAGCGACCCCCCTCGTCAGGGAGTGGTGAAACCGCCGGCCAAGCTCATTTTCCGCCACCGCGGACCTGACTTCTACGCCGAGAAGACCTTCGAATTTTCGTCCAACGGGTATGAGACTCGTTTTCACTGGAATTTTCATGGTACGAACAAGGAAGTTCAGTTGGACCTGGGTCCGGGCCTGGGCCGGGAGATCCCGGAGCCTGCCGCGAAAGCGCCTTTTCCCCGGGTCGCCTGGATGGCCGACGGAAAGGTAGAGCGGACGGAGCCTCACAAAATCGAGGGTACCCGCCACCTGAGCGGGAGCCTGGAGTGGCTGGGCCTGGAAACCAAATACTTCCTCGGAGCTGTCCTCCCCCAAGGCGCTTCCCGCGCCTCCCTGGCGCAGCGAACGTGGGAGGAGAAAGGCCCGGAGAAACGCCAGCATCGCTCTGCGGTCGTCTCCCTGCCCCTGTCCCCGGGCACGTACCGCATTTACATGGGACCCAAGGACTACGACATCCTCTCCCGCGTTCAACCCAGCCTGACCCAGGTCATTGATTACGGCTTCTTCGCCTTTGTGGTCAGGCCGCTCCTGTTCTCTTTAAAATTCATTTACAAGTACGTGGGCAACTACGGTCTGGCCATCATCGTTTTGACCTTCGTGCTCAACTTGCTGCTCTACCCCATCCGGCACAAGCAGATGAGCTCCATGCAGAAGATGCAGAAACTGCAGCCCAAGATCAAGGCCATTCAGGAAAAGTACAAGAAATTCAAGCGCACCGACCCGCAACGTCAAAAGATGAACGCGGAGATCATGGAGCTCTACAAGGCCCACGGAGTGAATCCGCTGGGGGGCTGCTTGCCGTTGGTGCTCCAGATGCCCATTCTGTTCGCCTTTTACCAGTTGCTGGACTCCTCCATCGAGCTGCGGGGAGCCCCCTTCCTGATGTGGATCCGAGATCTGTCGCAAAAAGACCCCCTGTATGTGGCCCCAGTCCTGATGGGCGCCACCATGCTGTGGCAGCAGAGGATGACCCCTAGCCCGGCGGCGGACCCCGTACAAAACAAAATGATGATGATGATGCCCATCTTCTTCACCTTCCTCTTCTTGAACATGTCCGCCGGGCTGAACCTATATTTCTTCTTCAGCACGCTATTCGGCATCGGCCAGCAGCTTCTGATGCAGCGTTATGCCATAGCCCACCCTGACGAACAGCCCAAGGGCAAATCCAAGAAAAAGACCGCGTAGCCTGTGATGCTCGACGACAGCACCATTGCCGCCATCTCCACGGCCCCGGGCAAGGGCGCCATCGCCGTCGTCCGTCTGAGCGGCGATCGGACCGTGGAAATTGCTCGGTCGGTCTTCTTGCCCCTCTCCGGCGCACAGTCGCTGGAAC
Organism: Acidobacteriota bacterium; assembly: GCA_016210925.1. Classification (GTDB taxonomy): domain Bacteria; phylum Acidobacteriota; class UBA6911; order JACQTF01; family JACQTF01; genus JACQTF01. The sequence continues at coordinate 3,567 of JACQTF010000095.1, forward strand.
CGTTCAAGCCACTCCTCGGACACATCGTCGAAGAAGGGCGGCATCTGGACCAAGCGGTCCTGATCTATTACCAGGCTCCCCGTTCCTACACAGGCGAGAAACTGGTGGAAATTTCGCTGCACGGCAGTCCGGTTCTGGCACAGAAGGCCCTGGATCTGTTGGTGCGAGCGGGCGCGCGCGTTGCCGAGCCGGGCGAGTTTACGCTCCGGGCGTTCTTGAACGGGAAGATGGATCTGGCCCAGGCCGAGGCGGTCCGCGATCTGATCGAATCGCGCACCCTCTACCAGGCAAGACTGTCGGCCCAGCAACTGGAGGGGCAGCTCTCCCGCACCCTGCAACCCCTCAAGGACGAGCTGATCGGTCTGGCATGCCACCTGGAGTCTGCCGTCGAGTTCGTCGAAGAGCCATTGGACACCTGGAGCCGGCAGCGAGTCTCGGAGCGAACGCGCGTTGTCATCCAGGAACTTCGAAAACTGGAGCACAGTTTCGAGTACGGAAAGATGGTGCAGGAGGGATTTAGCCTGGCCATTGTGGGCCGGACGAACGTAGGCAAATCAAGTCTTTTCAATGCATTACTGTACGAGAATCGCGCCATCGTCGCGGATCTTCCGGGAACGACCCGGGACCTGATCACCGAATCAGTTAACATCCTTGGCCTGCCCGTGAAGTTCATCGACACGGCGGGCGTGCGGCAGACCACGGACGCAGTGGAGCGGGAAGGAGTGGAGCGGACACTGAGTGCCATGGCCACCGCGGACTTGACCCTGCTGGTCCTGGACGGGTCGGAGCCGCTGAGACAGGAGGACATGGATCTTCTGGAGAGGATGAAGGAGCGGGACGCCATCATCGTACTCAATAAGGACGACCTGCCCTCGGTGATTTCGGAAGACCAGATTCCTGTCGCCAAGCCCGTCACACGACTCTCCGCCAAGATGGGGACGGGAGTCGACGCGCTGAAGGAGCTGATTCACCGCGCGATGTCGCCCAATGGATACCGCGAGACCGAGACCCTCATCGTAACCAACGTGCGGCACAAGAACTGCATCGTGCAGGCGATCGGTCACCTGGAAAAGGCTGTCGGAGCCCTCGAGGCGGGGCTGTCGGAGGAATTTCCGCTCTACCATTACCATCAGGCCCACCGGTCCATCGGCGAGATCACCGGCGAGATCACGGTGGAGGACATCTTGGGGAGAATCTTTTCTACGTTTTGCGTGGGCAAGTGAGCATGCGCTTCGAAGATTCCTATGACGTGATTGTGATCGGAGGTGGCCACGCGGGCTGCGAGGCAGCCTGCGCGGCCGCTGTCATGGGCGCACGCACAGCCCTGATCAGCATGAACGTGGACCTGATCGCTCAGATGTCCTGCAATCCCTCCATCGGCGGGATCGCCAAGGGACACCTGGTTCGGGAGATTGACGCCCTGGGCGGAGTGATGGGCGTGGTGGCGGACCGGACTGGAATCCAGTTCAAGCTCCTGAACAGCAGCCGGGGGCCGGCGGTTCGCTCGCCCCGGTGTCAGTCCGACAAGGCGCTCTACCGAAGGGAGATGAAGCGGGTCCTCGAGTCGCGGTCCAACCTCCACCTGGTCCAGGCAGAGGTGATGGATTACGTCCTCGGTAGCAAGGGCAGCGAGGGCATCCAGGGGGTCGAACTGATGGACGGCCGCCGGCTGGCCGCGCGGGCCGTGGTCATGACCACCGGCACGTTCCTGAACGGGCTCATCCACATCGGCGAACGCAAGTACCCGGCGGGCCGGGCGGGCGAGCAACCCTCTATCCCCCTGGCGCACTCGGTCAAGCGAATCGGCTTTGCCGTGGGAAGGCTGAAGACCGGCACGCCACCCCGCCTGGACGCCCGCACCATCGACTGGAGCAAGTTCGAGCCCCAGCCCGGCGACGAGCAGCCCACCTTCTTCTCGTTCGCCTCCCGCCAGGTCAGCCAGCCACAGGTACTGTGCCACATGGGCTACACGAACGAGAAGGTCCACCGCGCTATCCGAGAGAACCTGCACCGTTCGCCCCTGTATGGCGGAAAGATCGTGGGGATCGGCCCGCGCTACTGTCCTTCCATCGAGGACAAGGTAGTCAAGTTTGCCGACAAGGAGCGGCACCAGCTCTTCCTGGAGCCGGAGGGGTTGGCCACCAACGAGATCTACGTCAACGGCATGTCCAGCAGCATGCCCATCGATGTTCAGACTCAAATGGTCCAGTCGGTGCCCGGCCTGGAGAAGGCCACCATGATCCGGCCCGGCTATGCCATCGAATACGATTTCGTCCAACCCACGGAGCTGACCGCCAGTCTGGAGACTCGCCGGATCGAGGGCCTCTTCCACGCTGGACAAATCAACGGAACCACAGGATACGAGGAGGCCGCAGCCCAGGGAATCATGGCGGGGATCAACGCTGCGCTGAAAGCCCTGGGGAATCCGCCGCTGGTGGTCCAGCGGTCGGAAGGATATATTGGCGTCCTCGTCGATGACCTGATCTCCCGTGGCGTAGACGAACCTTACCGGATGTTTACCTCCAGGGCCGAATATCGCTTGTTGCTCCGTGTGGACAACGCCGACAGGAGATTGACCGAAAAGGGCCGGGTTCTGGGTTTGATCGACGACGTCGCCTATGCTCGTTTTCTGGAGAAGTACCGCAGGCTCACGGAGGTGATGGATTATCTGAAGCGCCGGAGAGTGTCAGAGCTGGACCGTTCGGCGCTGTCCGCCCGTGGCGAAAGCGACTGGAGCAAAGCAGGCAACCTCTATCAGCTCCTCAAGCGCCCCGAAGTCACGATGCAGGAGCTGAAAGCCACTCTGCAGGCGGATGGGTTTAAGCTCGACCGTGACATGCTCGCCATCCTCGAAGCGGACGTCAAATACGAAGGTTACATCCAACAGCAACAGCAGGATGTAGCCAGAGTTCAACGCATGGAGCTTAGGAGCATACCACCTGAGCTGGATTATTCAAAGGTCGACGGACTTTCCAAGGAGATTCGCGAGAAGCTCAACCGATACCGCCCCCAGAATCTCGGAATGGCTAGCCGAATCCCAGGAGTCACGCCAGCGGCCATTTCTGTCTTAAATATTCACCTTAATATCTTAAGAAAACAAGTTAGAAACGACAATAGAACAAATATTTGACATATTTTTCGACAATAATAGAAAATGAGGCCATAAATTACGATATTTATATCACTCAATCCCAAATTTCATCATTTAAAGCCTATTTCGATGCGCTTTGTCACTGGAATATACGCATAAATCTAACATCTATCACAAAAACTAATGAAATAGCCCGCATACACTTCCTCGAGTCATCTTACCTGGCACATGCGATTCCGTCCGGAATCAAAATATGCCTGGACATCGGGAGCGGAGCCGGTTTTCCCGGCTTGCCCCTGGCCGTCCTTCTGCCCAATCTTCGGGTACATTTATTGGAATCTTCCAGTCGCAAATGCGCCTTCCTGAAGGAAGTGATCCGCCTCTTGGACCTTAAGACGGTCGAGGTGTTGAACTTCAGGCTGGAGAAACTGCTGAAGGAGGGCTCCCTGGCGCAATATGACCTGCTCACAATGCGTGCTATCTCACTGCCCCCAAAGCTTATTTCTCGCATGGTGGAGCAGTTACACCCCGAAGGCTGGATCGCCCTTTTTCACGCCCATGCCTCTGAGATTCACAGTCAACTTAAAAGAAACTTGCACGTCGTCGACCGCCGGTGCCTGAAGATTCCGCAGGCCGCTGGCCGCTTCATTACCCTTTTCCAACGGGCGGGACCGTAATTAGGAGTCTTAGAAGATCATTGTTTCACGTGAAACACCGATCCGTCACGTGACGAGAGTGAACGAGTTAGCTTCGTTCGTGCACCGGTTACCCAGGCGACCCAGAGAGGATCCGAGACTGAGGGTTTCTGACGGATCGGGGCAATCGGGGCGAAACAAATTCTTTTCGAATGGGAGATATGCTATTCTCGCACTGATTTTTGCTCGGATATGGGACCCGTCATCGCTATCGCCAACCAAAAAGGGGGAGTTGGCAAAACCACCACGGCTATCAACCTCGGTGCCGCGCTGGCTGCCGCCGACCTCAAGGTACTGGTCGTGGATGCGGATGCACAGGCGAACTGCACCAGCGGTCTCGGAATTGACAAAACCGCAGTCCCAAAAAGCTTGTATCACGCCCTGATGCTGAACGAGCCGCTGGAGGGGATCATTTTGGAGACCGCCCTCGAGGGGCTGAAGATTGTCCCGGCAGATAAGCATCTTTCGGGCGCCGTCATCGAGCTGGTGGACGTGCCGGAGCGCGAAAGCTTGCTTCGTCGCAGACTGGCGCCCGTCCGCGACCGGTTTCACATTGTTTTGATTGATTGCCCCCCCGCCCTGAACCTGTTGACCTTGAACAGCCTGGTAGCGGCAGACCAGGTGCTCGTGCCGATGCAGTGCGAGTATTTTGCTCTGGAAGGAGTCGCGGAGCTCTTGGAAACCATCGAGCGCGTGAAGGCTCTGTGGAATCCACGACTGGAGTTGCTGGGCGTTCTGCTGACCATGTGTGATGAACGGACGAACCTCAACCGCGAGGTCACCGAGGAGATCCGGCGCCATTTTCGCCATCAGGTATTTGAGACCACCATTCCGCGCAATGTGCGCCTGGCCGAGGCACCGAGTTTTGGCCAGCCCATCCTCACCTACGATATAAAATCCAAGGGCGCAGAGAGCTATCTGCGTCTTGCCAGGGAACTGTTGAACCATGACCAAAAAAGTGTTGGGCAGGGGGCTGGGAGCTCTCCTGCCTGAGAAAGAGATTACTCGTGAAACCCTTCTGGAGATCGATCTGGATCTGATTACGCCGAACCCGTTCCAGCCCAGGACTCGAATCTCAGAAGAAGGTCTGGACCAGTTAGCGGCCTCCATCCAGAATTCGGGAGTCATACAACCCGTCGTGGTCCGGCCACTGGATGGAAGATTCCAATTGATTGCCGGGGAGAGGCGATGGCGCGCGGCCCAGCGGGCGGGGTTGTTGAAGATTCCAGCGATCATCAAGCAGGTGCCGGAAGAACAGGTCCTCGAGCTCGCGCTGGTGGAAAACCTCCAGAGGGAGGAGCTGACACCCATAGGAGAGGCAGTTGCTTACAGTAAGCTATTGATATTATTAGACTTAACACAAGATCAGATCGCCGCAAGGATCGGCAAAGATCGTTCCACCGTGGCCAATAGTTTGCGCCTGCTTGGGTTACCAGAAGCCGTCCAGGAGTTGCTGGAGGCGGGAAAGATCACCGCAGGCCACGCCAGGGCTCTGCTCGCCCTGGAGGATACAGCAGACCGGATCCGGGCCGCGGAATGGGTGGTTCGTCACCAATTGTCCGTCCGCGAGACGGAGCGGCTGGTGAAGCAGTGGGGGGTCGCAAAAAAGAGGCCGTCTCGAAGGCGGGAGGATCCCAATTTGAAAAGCGCAGAACAAAAGCTCGAGGCGCGCTTTCTCACCAAGGTGCGCATTCACCATTGGGGAAAGCGGGGCAAGATCGAGATCGATTTTTATACGCCGGAGGATTTGGACCGGATTTACACGCTCCTGATGGAATGAAAGAGAGGCCGCCATGTTTAACAAAAAGAAAGAGGACCACGAGGAGATCTGCGGGTTCCTCGGGCCGGAGACGGAGGTTCATGGTGAGCTGCGTTTCACCGGAGCCGTTCGCCTGGACGGGCGGTTTCAGGGCAATGTGACTTCACAGGGCACTCTGATCATCGGAGAGACGGGAAACGTGCAGGCGGACGTTCGAGCGCAAACCATCGTCGTCTCTGGACGGATCGAGGGGAAGGCGCAGGCGGAACAAAAAATCGAGATCCTCAAAACAGGAAAGATCTACGGTGATGTGGCCACGCCGCGCCTGGTGATTCAGGAGGGTGGAATTCTGGAGGGCAATTGCACGATGCTCTCCGAAGAGGCCCCCAGCCTGGCGAAAAGCATTGAGGAGAAAACCGTGCTTGAGAAGAAGCCCGCCAGGGAAGCCGTCTGAAGCTCCCTATTCCACTTCCTCATCCACGGCGATTTTCAAGGACTTCAAAAACTTGGCATCCTGGGAGGTGAGGTGCAGGCGCACCCGGTCTTCTTTGTCGCTTTCGGCCCCGCCGGACGCGTCGGAATTCCGGTGGATCCCGATGGTTGCCTCGATGGTGAGGAACACTTCGCAGCCCGCATCGCGCACGTTCTGGATGGCCACATTTAACTTCGAGGATTCGCTCAAAGCCTCATTGATGGCCTTGATGATCTTCTTCTGGAGCTGTTTGACCTCATCCTCGACCATGAACTTCCTCCGGGCGCTTCTGGGACTTCGCTTCGGGCCCCAGTCCGCGAAGAGCCGCAATTTCCCAGGGACTTGGCGCGCTGTGGTAATATCCTAAGAAAAATGGCCGAACGTGTCAAGGAGGAAAAATTCCCGCGGATCCTGCCAGGAGCATGAGTGGGATGAGCTGACGGAAGGATGGTCGCGCCACTGCTTCCCCCATGCCAACGGAACGTCCCCATGGATAAAAAGTCCCCGGCACCTGTAGCAAACTCGGAGCCGAAGACGCGCTTTGCGACCTCTTCGCAGATCGAACTGGGCACGGTGTACACACCCGACGATGTCCGCGACCTGGATGCCGAGAGGGATCTGGGTCAGCCGGGAACTTATCCTTTCACCAGGGGGATTCATCCCGCGATGTACCGGGAGAAGCTCTGGACGATGCGGCAGTACGCGGGCTATGCCACGGCGGAGGAGTCCAACCGGCGATACAAGTACTTGCTCGCTCACGGGCAAATGGGACTCAGCGTGGCTTTCGATCTTCCCACCCAGCTTGGCCTGGACTCGGACCATCCTCTGGCTCACGGCGAGGTGGGGAAGGTCGGTGTCGCCATCGATTCCCTCCAGGACATGGAGACCCTGCTCGAGGGAATCCCGGTGGAGAAGGTCTCCACCTCTATGACCATCAACGCCACCGCGGCGATCCTGCTGGCCCTGTACGTGGCCGTGGCCAGGCGGCGTGGGATCGACCCGCGACGCCTGCGGGGAACGCTCCAGAACGACATCTTAAAGGAATACATTGCCCGCGGGACTTACATCTATCCGCCCAAGCCCTCCATGCGACTGGTCACCGACGTCTTTGCATTTTGCAGAGAGCACATGCCCTCCTGGAACACGATTTCCATCAGCGGCTATCACATCCGCGAAGCCGGGGCCACGGCGGTGCAGGAGGTGGCGTTTACTCTGGCCAACGCTGTGGCCTACGTGCGAGCGGCGCAGGCCGCAGGGCTGGAGGTGGACGAGTTCGCACCGCGGCTCTCGTTCTTCTTCAACGCCCACAATGACCTGTTCGAGGAGGTGGCCAAGTTCCGGGCGGCACGCCGGCTGTGGGCGCGGATCATGAAGGAGGAGTTTGGAGCCCGGGACCCCAGATCGCAGATGCTGCGCTTTCACGCCCAGACGGCAGGCTCCGCGCTGACGGCCCAGCAGCCGGAAGTGAACGTGGTCCGGGTGACGGTGCAGGCGTTGGCCGCCGTCCTGGGAGGGGCTCAGTCGCTGCACACCAACGCCCGAGACGAAGCGCTGGCGCTCCCCACAGAGGAGTCCGCGCGGCTGGCTCTCCGAACCCAGCAGGTGCTGGCTTACGAGAGCGGGGTGGCCGGCACCGTGGATCCCCTGGGCGGCTCCTACTACGTCGAGTCGTTGACCCGGGAGATCGAGGACCGTGCCCGCCAGTATCTGGATCGCATCGAGAGCTTGGGCGGGGCGCTGGCTGCCATCGAGCAGGGCTTTGTCCAGCACGAAATCCAGGAAGCAGCCTACGCCCAGCAGCGACGCGTGGAGTCGAAAGAGGAAATCGTGGTGGGCGTCAACCGCTTCACCAGCGACGACGCCTCCCGGTCCTTTCCCGTTCTGACCATCGACCCTGGCCTGGAGGCCGAACAGGTGCGGAAACTGCGCCAAGTGAAGGCGACACGTCATTCGGATGTCGTGGCCCGAGCGCTGCAGGGCGTGGAGCGAGCGGCCCGCTCGGGACAGAACTTGATCCCTCCCATCCTGACTGCCGTCGAGTCTCTGGCCACCCTGGGCGAGATCGCAGGGACTCTCAAGAACGTGTTCGGAGAGTATCGAGAATCGGTGGTCTTATGAGCAGCCGGCGCGCACGCTCCGCGCCGCAGGCTCTCCTCCGGGCCGTGCTCGCTGTCTGGCTGGTGGCGCTGCTCCCGGCCGCGGGATCCTGGCGATCGGTACCCTCGACACCTACCCCCCAGTTCGTGGATGTAGCCCACCGAGCGGGGCTGCACTTCAGACACTCGGGCGGCTACCCGGAGAAGCGCTACGTCATGGAAGAAACCAGCGGCGGCGTGGCCTTTCTCGATTACGACAACGACGGCTGGCTCGACGTCTACCTCGTCAACGGATTCGCGCCGGAATCCTACAAGAGCGGAAAGGGTCTTCCTAACAAGCTGTTCCGCAACAAAGGCGACGGGACCTTCGAGGACGTGACCGCCGTCGCCGGGGTGGGGGACACCGGCTGGGGCATGGGGGTGTGTGTCGGCGACTACGACAATGATGGTTGGATCGACCTCTACGTCACCAACCTGGGTCCCAACGTCCTGTACCGCAACAACCGGAACGGCACCTTCACCGACGTGACCACAAAGGCCGGAGTAGGAGATCCCCGGTTCAGCCTGGGCGCCGCCTTCGCCGACTACGATCGGGACGGCGATTTGGACCTGTTCGTTGCCAACTACGTGGAAGTGGACCTCAAGAACCTGCCCGCGCCCGGCTCCAGCAAGTTTTGCCTGTACCGCGGGATCCAAGTAGCTTGCGGCCCACGCGGCCTCAAGGGAGCAGGGGATAGCCTTTATCGCAACAACGGGGACGGGACGTTCAGCGATGTGTCCCGAGTGGCGGGCGTGGCGGACCCGCCGGGCTATTACGGCATGGGCGTGGTCTGGGGGGACTACGACGAGGACGGGGACCCGGACCTTTACGTCGCCAACGATTCCACGCCGAACTACCTCTACAAGAACAACGGCGACGGCACGTTCAACGAGATCGGGCTCCTGTCGGGAGTGGCCGTCAACGAAGACGGGCGGGAGCAGGCCAGCATGGGTGTGGATTTCGGTGACTACGACGGAGACGGGCGGCTGGACATCTACGTGACCAACTTCGCGGACGACACCAATACCCTGTACCGAAACCTGGGAAACGACTTCTTCGCCGATACGACGTTCCAGGCCGGGCTGGGAGAGCCGACGTGGCGGTACCTGGGCTGGGGCACCAAATTTTTCGACTATGACCAGGACGGCCGCCCCGACCTGTTCATTGCCAACGGACACGTCTTTCCGCAAGTGGACAGCTACGAGCTCGGCACGCGCTACCGGCAGCGCAACCAGTTGTTCCGCAACGTGGACGGGAAGAGGTTCGACGAGGTCAGCGCCAAAGCCGGACCGGGCCTGGCCGTCGAAAACAGCAGCCGCGGTGCCGCCTTCGGGGACTTCGACAATGACGGCGACGTGGACATCGTGATCAACAACATGGACGACACGCCGACCCTGTTGCGCAACGACGGCGGCAACCAGCAGAGCTGGATCCTGGTGAGGCTGGTGGGCAATCCGGCTCGGGGAAGCAACCGCAATGCCGTCGGAGCCAGGGTCCGGGTGGAAGCCGGAACGCTCTCCCTCCTGGAAGAAGTGAAGAGTGGGGCAAGCTACATCTCCCAAAACGACTTTCGTTTGCATTTCGGCCTGGGAACCCACGACCGGGTCCGAAAGCTCCACGTGCGCTGGCCCTCCGGACGAGTCCAAACGTTCGACGACGTGGAGGCACGGCGCCTGGTGGTCATCGACGAGGAGAAGGGCATCCTTCGCCCGGGAGCTTCCGCACCATGACCGAGCCTTTGCTCAGCGTCCGGGGTCTTAAGGTGGGATTCCGCCACCGGCGGGGGACGGACTGGGTCGTGCGGGGCGTCGATTTCGAGATTCGGGCCGCCGAGCGCGTCGCGCTGGTGGGACGCTCGGGATCGGGGAAGAGCCTGCTCGCCCTCTCGCTGCTGAGGTTGTTGCCGCTCAACGCCGTGGCGGAGGGAGCGCTTTTCTTTCAGGGAACCGATCTGCATCGCGTCTCCCACCGGCGGATGGCCTTATTCCGCGGCTCGGGAATCACCATGATGTTCCAGGATGCTCCCGCCGCCCTCCACCCGGTTCGGACCGTGGGAGAACAACTGGAAGAGACGCTCCGGTTCAGGCAACCGCTGGCGTCGGCTAACGCCCGCGCGGCCGCGCTGGAACTCCTCCGCCAGCTGGAGATTCCGGACCCCGAAGCGCGGGCGCGATCCTACCCGCACCAGCTGTCCGGGGGGATGTGCCAGCGGGTGATGCTGGCCTTGGCCCTGGCCTGCCGGCCCCAGCTCCTGGTGGCCGACGAGCCGACTTCTGGGCTGGATCCCACCATCCAGATTCAAATCCTGAAGTTGCTCAGAGAGTCCCAGGAACGAAGCGGCTTCTCCCTGCTGTTGATCTCCCACGACCGGCGCCTGGTGGAGAGGCTCACCCACCGATCCCTGCGCCTGGAAGAAGGCTACCTCACTGAGGAGAGCCGGCCGGGCCCCGGCTAACAAAAAATGCTTCGTGTGCGAGGACTCAAAAAATACTTTCCGGCCCGCGCCGGTTTCTTTTCCCGGTCCAACGACCTGGTATTGGCAGTGGACGGCGTGGACCTGGAAATTCCCGAGGGCACCTGGTTGGGCCTGGCGGGCGAGTCCGGATGCGGGAAGACCACGCTGGGGCGCTGCATCCTCCGGCTGGTGGAGCCCAGCGAAGGGCAGATCTTATTTCGCGGTCAGGACGTCCGCGCCTGGGACGGGGAAACGCTGCGCCGCAACCGCTCCCAACTTCAGATGATCTTTCAGAATCCCGCTACGGCGTTGAATTCCCGGTGGAAGGTGGGAGAGCTGCTGGAGGAGCCCCTCCAGATTCACGCACGCCTGGCGCCCCACGAACGCCAGCGCCGGGTGGAAGACTGGTTGGACCGGGTCGGGCTGGAGAGCCGCCACCGCGAGTGCTTCCCCCACGAGCTGAGCGGAGGACAGCGCCAGCGGGTGTGCATCGCTCGCGCCTTGATCTGCTCGCCGCGCTTCCTGGTGGCCGACGAACCGGTCTCCGCCCTGGATGCCGACATCCAGGGACAGGTGCTGGAGCTGCTCAAGCTGCTCCACCGCCAGCTCCACCTGACCGCTCTGGTCATCTCCCATTCCTTCCCCGTCCTGGCAGCCCTCTGCCACAGGATCGCTGTGATGTACCTTGGGAAGATCGTGGAGGAGGGGCCGGCAGACCGCATCCTGGGCAGCCCGCAGCACCCGTACACCCGGGCGCTGGTGGCAGCGGCCACGAACGGACACGCCCTGGAGCAGGCCTTGCCCGGCGAGCCGCCTTCGCCCTTGCACCCCCCCAGCGGTTGCCGTTTTCGTACCCGTTGCGCATTTGCCATGGACCACTGCGCCCGGAGCTGGCCCGAAGCGGTGGAGGTCTACCCGCACCACCGGGTCGCCTGCTTTCTGTTCCACCAGCGTGACCAATGACGAATGACGAAAGGACTATGAGTCCAGCAACTCGGTTGTGGCAAATTTTCATCTCTCCGATCCGGACGTTTCAGTCCATCAACATCGACCCCGGGTGGATCTGGCCGACCGTCGCCATGATGGTGGTGCTGGGAATCGCCAGCCCCCTGACCCTGCGCCTGGTGGACATGGAAGCGACGGCCCGCAAGGCCATCGAGCAGAGCCCGCAGGCCGATCAGCTCAGCGAGGAGCAGATGGAACAAGCGATCCAGATGCAGGTTCGGGTGAGCAAGGTCCTGGCGCCTCTGAGCGGTCTCACCATGGCTCTGCTCGCGGTGATCGTGTCGGGAATCTTCGCCGTGGTCCTGCAGTTGCTGGAGGCGGGCACCACCTTTCGAAAGCTGTTCTCGGTGGTGGCCCATACCTGGTTTCTGTATTCCAGCGCCAGCTCCCTGCTCACGCTGCTGGTCATTGGGCTGACGCCGAACCGCGACCAGATCGATCTCCGCAATCCCCTGTACACGAACCCGGGCCACCTGGTGGATCCCAAAGAGTCTCCGGTCTTGAACTCGCTCCTGGGCTCTCTGGATGTGCTCTCCTTCTGGCAGATCGGCCTCCTGGCCGTGGGATTTGCCACCGTGTCCAACCGCCCGAGCCGAAGAAGGTCCACGGCGGCGGTAGTGACGGTCTGGCTGATCTATGTCCTGGGCAAGGCGGGCTTTACTGCCATCGTGACCCGATAGTCGAAAAGCTTCCGGCTGGAAACGAAGTGGTATGATACGGCGTATCTGACCCGAGGAGCGAGACAGCAAAAATCTCGTTATGGCAACCTTTGGTATTACCTTCAAAGCCGACCTCCCTGCCAGCCGAATCGTCGCTCTGACGCGGCAAGCGGAGCGCGCGGGGTTTACTTACGGGTGGTCCTTCGACTCCCACGTCTTATGGCAGGACCCGTACCCCCTGCTGACGCTGATGGCGACCCATACCAGGCGAATGCATCTCGGCACACTGGTCACCAATCCGGTTGTGCGCGATCCCACGGTGACCGCGAGCCTGTTGGGAACGCTGAATCTCATTTCCGGCGGCCGAATGGAGCTCGGTATCGGCCGGGGCGACTCGTCGCGGCGGGTCATGGGAAAGAAACCGACCACCTTGGAGCGACTGGAGGAGGCTGTTCATGTGATCCGGACGCTCACCTCCGGCAAAGAACTGATCTACGAGGGCACCCCCATCCAGATGAAGTGGGCGAAGGGCGGCGTGCCGGTCTGGATCGCTGGCTATGGGCCGAAGGCACTCCGCCTCGGAGGCCGCATCGCCGATGGCATCATCCTCCAATTCGCGGATCCGCATCTCATCAAGTGGTGCCTCAACTTTGTACGCGAGGGCGCCGAGGAAGCGGGCCGGGACTTTTCGAAGATTCAGGTGATGAGCGCGGCCCCCGTCTGGATCTCACGCAACGTGGCGAAAGCCCGGGATCGAGTGCGCTGGTTCCCGGCCCTGGTCTCGAACCACGTCGTGGATCTCATGGCCCGTTACAAGCCGGAAGACCTCCCGGTGGAGTTGACGGCGTACGTCCGCGATCGCCAGGGTTACGACTACCATCACCACGCCGAGGTGGGCAGCGACAATGCCCTCTTCGTGCCCGACGAGATTGTGGACCGCTACTGCATCGTCGGCCCTGCGGAAGAACACCGCCGGAAGCTCCAGGAGCTGTTCGACCTGGGAGTCACCCAGTACAACATCTACCTGATGAGCGGGGACGAGGAGAAGACGCTGGAGATTTACGACAAGGAGATCATCCCGTACTTCAGGGGCCGCCGAGCCGGCCGAAGATCCGCTCCAAAAGCACCCATTCGAGAATCATCCGCTCGCACGTCGCGCAGGCCGCGTTCCCGCCGCTGAGGGAAAGGGGCCCCAAACTCCCGCCAGCGAGCGGCGCAGCGGACACCTGAGAACCGCTTGCCGGTTCGTCTCTCATCACATAAAATCGGTCACAGATGCGTCTTTATCTCGACACCTCAGAAGAGGTGCTCTATGAGTGAGAGATGGGAAAGCGATTCCTTACGTTGGATTCACCAGGTACGGGAAGAGAACTACAAGCGAGCAAAAGACAAGCCATTGGGAAAGCTTCCCTTGGGACCAAGCCGCGAGGCACAGGCTTTGACCCGAAAGCTAGGCCTACAACGTGTCCCTCTTCGCCCCGGGAAAAAATTGATTCCAAGGCGGCGAGCTGGCTCTCGATGATCCACCTGAACGTTTTGGCCTATTGCCTCACATCATCACGCCGAGGTAGGTAGCAACGGCATTCAGAGCAATCGCAGGGCGCGCCGGATGTCCTCTTCGCTGCCGATCAAGTAGACGTGGTCGCCTTCGTTCAACACAAAGTCAGGAGCCGGGTTGGGAAGGAGGGTGGCGTCGCGGCGGACGGCGATGACCGTGGCGCCGGTCACTTTCCGGAGGCGGAGGTCCGAGAGGGATTTTCCGGCTGCGACCTTCCGGACCTCGGCTTCGAAAGGCTCGACCGAGGGCGTGAGGTCCACCTTCTCGATGGGGCCGCCACGAAACATCTCGTAGCGCTTGCGCCGGATGGCAAGGATTTCCCGATCGATGGTGGCCGGCGGAATGGCGAATCGGCCCAAGACGCGGCGGGTGATCTCCAGCGAAGTCTCAAACTCTTCGGTGATGACCGTGTCCGCCCCGGTAAGGTACAGCTCGTCGATCTCCGCCACGTAACGGGTTCGTGCGATGATGTACAACTCCGGGTTCAGGCGACGGGCGGCAGCCACCGACCTGCGGGTGGCGACGGGGTCGGAGATGGCAAAGACGGCGCAGCGCGCCCGCTGGATCCCCACACGCCCCAGCATCAGCTCGCTGACGGCATCGCCAAAGTAAATCGGCTCGCCCGCCCCACGGGCTGCCCGGACGGCCCGTGGATTCATTTCGAGGATGGCGTAGGGGATTTTGTTGGCCCGCAGGGAAGCGGCCACGTTTTGTCCGTTCAGGCCGTAGCCGATGATCACCGTGTGACCGGACAGCTCGGTTTCCCGCTGCCCGAGCGCTCGTCCGCCCGCCGTCGAAACCCGGCCCACCCGGTCCGCCACCCGCGCCAAAAACGGCGCTGCGAGCATGGTCACCAGAATGACGGAGAGCGCCATCTGGTGGAAGGATTCGTCGAACAGGGCCAGCGGCCGCGCCGTGGTCAACAGGACCAGCGAAAATTCCCCGATGTGAGCCAGAAATAAACTCACCACCACCGCGATCCGCATCGGGTAACCCAGGAGCGCAACAGCCAGTGCCGTCATCGCGGTCTTGCCGGCGAGGACCGCGGCGGAGGAGCCCAGCACCATCACCAGGTGATTCACCAGAAACGCCGGATCCAGCAGCATTCCAATGGAGACAAAGAACAAGCTGTTGAACGTTTCGCGAAAAGGCAGCACGTCGGCCAGCACCTGATGGCTGTACTCGGATTCGGAGATGACGATCCCTGCCACAAAGGCCCCCAGCGCGGTGCTCAGGCCGGCACGGGACGTCAGCCAGGCAGTGCCGATCACCGTGACGATGACGGAAAGGATGAAGATATCCCGGCTTCGGGCCGCGATCGTTGCAGAGAGGAGATGGGGCACCACAAAGGAAGCGGCAAAAAGGATCAGCACGACGGCAACGATTGAAACGGCCAGGGTGGTGGCGATGGTTCCCAGGTCGAGCGCTTGCCGCCCGGACAGCATCGGGATGAACAACATGATGGGCACGACGGCCAGGTCCTGGAAGACCAGGATCGCCAGGGCGGTACTGCCCTGTGGAGCCAGGGTCTGGCCGCGATCGAAAAGCAGACGCAGCGCGATCACGGTGCTGCTGAGCGCCACAAGAAATCCCGCGAAGAGAGCGGCGCGGACCGAGGGAACGAACTTCCAGGCCACGGCAGCGGCCAGGGCCACCGTGCCTATCATTTGAAGCGAGCCGCCGACCAGGGCGGGTCTTCGCATCCGGCGGAGTTTCTCGGCCGAGAACTCCACGCCGACGCTGAACAGCAGCAGCATGACGCCGATCTCGGCCATGCGCTCCACGTCCTGGACGGACGAAATCCACCGAAGCCCGAACGGGCCTACCAGGGCGCCGGCCACCAGGAATCCGGGGATCGTGGACAGTCGGAGCGAATGAAATCCGTAAGAGATGACGACGGCCACCCCAAAAAGAACCACCAGGTCCCGCAGAAAGGATGATGTCTCCATCGTGGATTCAGCGGTCCGCTTTCAGCAAAATCCGATGGGGGCAGTCGAGCAGAAAGCAGTCATCACTCCGCTAAGTGCGGGGCCAGGTCGGCGGCGTGGCCCAGCCGCGTCTCTCGAAGGAACTGCTCCTGATATTGGAGCTGGTAGAGTCTCCAGTAGATCCCCCGCTTTTGGAGCAACTCCTGGTGGGTTCCTTCCTCCTTGAGTTCCCCCCGGTGCAGGACCAGGATGCGGTCCACATGTTGGATGGTGGACAGGCGATGGGCGATCACCAGCGAGGTCCGTCCCGCCAACAGCTTCTCCAGAGCGTCGCGGATCAGGAGCTCGGTCTCAGTGTCGATGCTGGAGGTGGCCTCGTCCAGCACCAAGATCCTGGAATCGTAGGCCAGCGCCCGGGCAAAAGCCAGCAGTTGTTTCTCCCCCACCGACAGGGAAGCGCCGCGCTCTCTGAGCACGTGCTCGTAGTGTGCCGGAAGACGCTGGATGAACGGATGGGCGTTGACGTGACAGGCGGCGCGAATCACCTGTGACGGCTGGATCTCTGGGTTCCAGAGCCGGATGTTGTCCTGGATGCTGCCGGAAAAAAGAAAGACATCTTGAAGCACGATTCCCACCGACCGCCTCAGATGCGCCAGGTCCCATTCCCGAACATCCACCTGGTCCACGAGGATCTGCCCGCGCTGGAGATCGTAGGAGCGGTTCAGGAGGTGGATGATGGTGGACTTGCCCGCCCCGGTGGCTCCCACCAGGGCCACGCTCTCACCGGGCTGCACCGTGAAGGAAATGTCCCGGAGCACGGGCTCGCCCTCCGGATAAGCGAAGGTCACGTGGCGGAACTCGATGTGCCCCTCCACGGGTCGCGTCACACCCTGGGCGGGGCCCTGGAGGGTCACGGGGGTATCCAGCAGCTTGAAGATGCGCTCCGAGGAAGCCATGGCGGATTGGAGGATATTGTACTTCTCCGTCAGGTCGTTGATGGGTTGGAAGAACCGCTCCACGTACTGGATGAACGCCACCAGGCTTCCCAGCGTCAAGGCAGCGGCCAGGATCTGGCCTCCGCCATACCAGAGGAGGAGGCCGAGGGCCAGGGCACTGATCAGGCTGAACACGGGATAAAAGACCGCGTGGTAAAAGACGGACTGGAGGTTCACCCGCCGATGTCCCTCGTTGATGGCGTCGAACTGGCAAAACTTCTTCTGCTCCCGGCCGAAGACCTGCACCACCGTCATCCCGGTGATATTCTCCTGCAGGAACGCGTTGATTTTGGCCACGAAGATCCGGACCTCTCGATAGGACTCGCGGACCTTGATCTTGAACAGAAACGCGGCGGCAAACAACAACGGGATCACCGAGCACACCACCAGGGCCAGCTTCCAATTCAGGACGAAGATCGCGATCAGGATCCCTACCAGGGCGAAGAGATCCCCGAAGACCGAGACCACGCCCGACGTGAAGAGCTCGTTGAGGACGTCCACGTCGGAGGTGAGTCGGGTCATCAGACGTCCCACCGGATTGCGGTCGAAAAACGCATGGGGGAGCCTCTCCAGGTGGCGGAACAGCTCCAGGCGCATGTCGAACATGATCTGCTGTCCCGTGCGATGCAGGAGCAGGGTCTGGAAGTATCCCAGGCCGAACTCCGCCAGCAGGAGGGCCACGTAGGCCAGCGCCACGAGGTGGAGGCCTGCGAAGTTCCCCTGGCGGATATAGCGATCGATGGCCACCTTGGTGAGGTACGGATACACCACGTCGACCCCGGAGCCAGCCACGATGAGGAGAAACGCGACCAGCACGGCCCCGCGGTAGGGACGCAGGTAGGTCAGGAGCCTTCGCACCAGCTTCGCGTCATAGGCTTTTCCCAGAACGTCCTCTTCAGCGTACATGCACGAAGTCCCCAGGCGTGATCACGAGACTGCCAGCTCTTCCTCCAGCAATTGCTTGTAATGCAGATCTGCGTACAAACCCTCCAGGGCCATGAGCTTCTCGTGGGTTCCCTCCTCCACGATCCGCCCCTCGTCCAGCACGACGATCCAATCGGCGCCCTTCACGGTCGAGATGCGGTGAGAAACGATCAAGCAGGTGCGATCCTTCAGAAACTCCTTCAGCTGCCGCAGGATCCGCTCCTCGGTCTCGGTGTCCACGCTGGAGAGGGCGTCGTCCAGGATCAAGATGCGCGGATCCACCAGGAGCGCCCGAGCGATGGCCGTTCGCTGCTTCTGCCCGCCGGACAGGGTGATGCCACGCTCGCCGACGAAGGTCTCATATTGCCGAGGGAAGTCGCGAACATCGCCGTGGATGTGGGAAAGAGCGGTGGCGCGCTGGAGGTCATGGGTTGTGGCACCCTCCGTACCGAAAGCGATGTTCTCCCGGAGGGTGTCTGAAAAGAGGAAGGTCTCCTGGGCCACGTATCCGACATTCCGCCTCAGGACCGCCAGGGGAATCCGGTGGATCTCGTGTCCATCCACGTAGAGCATGCCCTCGGGCACCTGGTAAAGACGGCAGACCAGTTTCACCAGGGTGCTCTTTCCGGAGCCCGTCGGCCCCACCACGGCCACGGTCTTCCCGGCGGGAACTTCCAAGGTGATATCGCACAAGGCCGGGCGGCTCGCCCCGGGATAGGTGAACCTAAGTCCCCGGAAGGAGAGGGATCCCTGCAGGATCTGAAGGGGAACCACCCGTGCGTCGTCCTGTACTTCGGGGACCTGGTCCAGGATCTGATTGATCCGGGCCATGGACGCGGAGCCGCGCTGGAAGAGGTTCACCACCCACCCGAGGGCCATGGTGGGCCAGGCGAGCATGCCCATGTACGCCATGAACGCCACCAGCTCTCCCAGCGTCAGATGGCCCCGCACCACCTCCCGGCCTCCGAACCAGATCAGGGCCACGGAGGAGAGGCCGAGGAGAAGCGTCAACAACGGGTAAAAAACCCCCCACAACTTGATCAGCGAAAGGCTCCGGCGAATGTATTCCCGGTTGAGCTTCCGGAACATCTCCACCTCGGCCTCTTCCCGGGCGAACGCTTTGATCACCCGGATGCCGGACAGGTTCTCCTGCACCTTGGCGCTGATCTCCGCAAATTGTTCCTGAATCTTCTCGAAGCGGATGTGAATTTCCTGGCCGAACTTCTTCACGGAAACAGCCACCAGGATCAGCGGCACGAAAGCCAGCAGCGTCAGTTCCGCGTGGATCTTCACCAGCAAGGCCGTCGCGATCACCCAGCTCAGGACGGCGTTGGCGGCGTACATGATGCCCGGCCCCAGGACCATCCGGACCGCGTTCAGATCGTTGGTGGCCCGGGACATCAGGTCGCCCGTGTGGGTCCGCTCAAAAAAGGACGGCGAGAGGGACTGGAGGTGGCGGAAGAAATCGTTGCGCAGCTCATACTCGATATCGCGAGAGAGGCCGATGAGCTGGTACCGCATCCCGAACCGGAAGAGCCCTTCCACCAGGGATCGCCCGATGATGAGCCCGGCGAACAGCGCCAGGGTTCCGCCGTCGAAACCGCTCTGGAGGCCATCGATGACGTATTTGAGGATCCACGGGGCCACGGCCGCGGTAAGGTTCGTCAGGAACACGCACGCCAGACCCACGGCGATCTTGCCCCGGTATTTTCGGGCGTAGGGCAGCAGGCGGGAAAGACTGTTTCGCCTCATGGTTGCCGAGTGCGCGCGTCCCGGTGAGCAACGGGAGCGCCCCCTCGCTCCTTGAACGCAACGGAGTAGCCGGAGATTTCCGACCGGGACCGGGGGAACGTGACGCGGAATTCGGCCTCCTCGTTGGGAGGAAGGGGATCACGGGACAGGGGAACCACCAGGGTGTTGAGCAGAGCGCCCGAGGCGCCATACAGTTTCAACACAGCCTCCACCTGCACCAGGTTCTCCGTCGTGCGGTTCAGGACCTTGCCCTTGACTGCGAACCAGTCTCCGGATCGCACGTCGTCCAAGAAGGTCAGCGACAGCGCCGGACCTTCTCGCGGGGTCGGGCCCTGAAGAAAGTAAGCAGTGGCCTCCACCCAGGAGCTGGGCGCCAGCGCCAGCACCAGGACCATCAGGCTGGCCAGGCCACCGAGGGAGAGCACTGCGCTCCCCAGTGCCGCCAATACCCCGAGCCACGCTGGCCTGCGGCGCAGCCGTGGGACCACCCCTTCCGCCTGGAACGGGTCAACCCCAACGACGGACGCTTTGACCTCCTCTGCTTTCTTTGCGTCGTCCAACCGCCGACCTGCCTCCAGGACGCATACGATGCCCCCAGCACGACCAGGAAGATCAGATCCAGGTCGGGTCAGGGCTGAGTAGAGACTCGATCCAATGGGAGCTTGGCCATGGCCCTAGGGCCGATCGCGGTCGGGCTTGGCCAGGTTCGGAGGCTTGTTCTTGGGTTCCGGAACCGGCTGAGGTTTCTTGTCCCAAAACCCTTCTTTGCCGGGCGACTCCAGCTCGTTGCCGAAGAGTTTCAGATTCAGCCTGCCCAGAAATCGCCGCTCCAAGGTTCCCAGGGACTTGAGCTCGATCCAACGTTCCTGTCCGCTGAACTCCCGCTTCAAGGCTTCCACCTTGGTGCTGATGGTGACCAGCGTCTCTGCGCCCCGGACTACTTCGGTCTCCACCATGAGGGAAAAGCGCCCTTTCACCCACACCCCGTCCCGGGGGTCGGGAAGGACGGCCACCTTCGCCAGCTCCTCCGCCGCCAGCGTTCCCGAGACGAACTCGTGGGGCTTGGTCCGGATGAACCCGGCCGTCCGATCCTCCATTTCGACCTTCAAGTCCATCTCGTCCAGCACCTTGTGACTTAACGTCCAAATGTTTTCGAGCCTGGCGAACACCCGGGAGGGACCCGGAAGCGCACTCGATTTGTCTTGAGGGAGGGGTGTACTGGATAAGTTTTGCTGCGACAGGCTCGCTGGTGCCCCGAGCAGCCCACTCGTCAAAGCAAGTGCAACGAAATACTTATGCATCACAACCTCGAGCCCGCCGCACCCCTCAAAAAATATATCACCCGCGGAACCGGTGAGTCAACGAACGGCTGTCCACAGAGAGGGTTGTAGGCTTGTGCTAAACTGAATTTTCGTGGGCGACCCTACGGGTCTTCGGCTCCGGGGCGGGACTTTCCGGTCCGCCCGGACGGGTCGAAGGCAGGGACCTTGAGGCGATGAGCACGAAGGGCCTTTTACTCAGCTGGACACTTGTGCTGTTGGGAAGCATCCCCCTGGCACGGGAGCCCCGTGACGACCCGTGGCACCCAGCGCCCTGGTGCGGGACCCACCCGGGGATCCTGGAAGAGCAATGGGCTTTTCACCAGTACCATCGCCAGGTAGTCGAGCGACAGCGACGCCTGGCGCTTGTCCAACATCCAGCTCAAGAAGCGACGGTGACGCCGGAGCCCGTCCGCGCTCCTCTCAACGCCGATGTGGGAGACATCGCCCTGGTGGAAAATGACGGCACGCTGGTGGCGGAGAGGAACCCGTTCGATCTGAAAATCGGGATCGACTTCGTTCGAAATCAGGACGGGTCCTATTCGGTGAGAGTGGCGGACCAGGCCTTTGACAGCGATCTGGGGAACAGGGTCACGCCCATCGCGGATGACGATTCCCTGGGGCGGACGTTTCCTGGGTTCTCCTTTCCCTTTTATGGCCAGGCCTACACGCATTACTACCTGAACGACGACGGCAACATCTCCTTTGTTCAAGACACCCCTCCCGGCGTCCACGCCAGTCGGAGCCTCCGCCGATTCGTCAACACCCTTCCGCGAATCGCGCCGTTCTTCCGGGACCTGGATTCAGGGTCGGTCCTGGTGCCGGCCGACGGCGGCGTCTTCGTCCGGGAGACCTCCGACATGGTGCAGGTGACATGGAAGAGCATCCCCGATTTTGACGGTCCGCGCCTGCACACCTTCCAGGTCCAGCTTTTCCGCGACGGGCGGATTCGGTTCGGCTTCGACGAGCTGGGAACGCAGGACACGTTTTTGCAAGATGCGATCGTGGGGATCTCTCCAGGGGGCAACACCCAGGTCGCGGCAGTGGATTACTCCACCCAACTGCCGTTAGAAAACATCCCCCACGCCATCGCCGAGGTCTTCTCCACGAGCGAGCGGGTGGACGACATCTCCCTGGTGAGGAAATTCTACGAGACCCATCAGGACGGCTTTGACCTGGTGGCCTTTTGGGCCAACTTTCCTCAGAACATTTCCTCCTTCGCCTTCGAGGTGAACGTCAGCAACAACGTGAGCGGGATCGGTCTGGGCTCCTTCAATTTTGCTCCCCTGTTGGGCAGCGCGGGGCGCCTCCAGAGCTACCAGAACATGTCCTGGCTGTCCCGGTATCCCACCAGTCCCACGCAGTCGTTCCTGGGGACGAACAACGCTCTGGACATCCTGGCGCAGGAGTCCGGACACCGCTGGCTGGCCTTCCTCCGCTTCAAGGATCCGGGATCCTCGTGCCAGGAGTCCGACAACCGAGGGTGCAAGGACCTGCTGGGACGCGATGAAGCCCACTGGAACTTCTTCCACGACACGGATGCGTCGGAGCTGGAAGGAAACGATATCCAGGACAACGGGAATGGCTCCTTCACCACCATCGGCGCCACGGAGCAGTACAGCCCGCTGGACCTGTACGCCATGGGGCTGATCGGGCCCGAGGAGGTGCCGGGATTCTTCTACGTGAACAACCCAACCGTGACCGATCCGGGCAGGTGCGGCTCCAACCTGACGCGAAGCTCCGCTCCGTGCCGGGGAGCGACGTTTACCGCGACCCGGGTCAACCTGACAATGCAGGACGTGATCAATGCAGAGGGGCCCCGCACGCCCGCCGTGTCGGTGTCGCAGAAGTCCTTTCGTCACGCATTCCTGCTCTTGGTCAAGCGCGGCGCCGCTCCCACCCAGGCCGAACTGGATCAGATCAGCGGTTTCCGAAGCGCCTGGCAGGAGTTCTTCAGCTACGCCACGACCCACAACGGCCAGGCCCGGGGGAGGATGGACGCCACCCTGGCGGGGCTTTCGAAGCTGACCTCATTTCGAATCCCATTCTACGAGGGGAACAGCTCGAAATTCACGGGCCTGGCCATCGTCAACAACTCCTCGGCGCCTGCCGTGCTGCAGTTCGTCAACTACGGGGAGGACGGCAAGTCGGCCCTCAACCCCAGCGCCCTTCAGCTGGGCCCCGGGCAGCAGCTGGCAAGGTTGGGCTCGGAGGTCTTCAACGTGGATGCCTCCGCTGCCCAGTCCGGTTGGATCGAGATCCAGTCGGACAACCCCAACATCTCGTCCCTCTTCCTGACCGGCAACCTGGCGTCCACAAACCTGGACGGGGCTCCGGTGCTGAAGGAGTCGGCGCCGCAGCTGGTGTTCAGCCGGGTGCTGGAAGGAACGCACTCGTTCGGCCCGGTGACCACCGAGTTTCATGTGGTCAACCCCGGCTCCTCGACGGCTCGGGTGACCTTCACCCTGCGTGCGCCGGACGGCTCCAGCCTGAACGCAGGACCCCTGCCGATTCCACCCAGGGGAAAACTGCTGCGGACCGTGACCGAGTTGTTTGGCTCAGGGCGCCTGTCGGGTCACGTGGAGGTGTACGGCGACCAAAACCTGGTGGGATTCCAGCGGATCAAGTTTGACGACACCCTCCTGGGGTTGCCCGCCCAGATCACGCCCACGGCCACCCGGTTGTACTCTGCCCAAATGGCCAGCGGGCTCATCTCTCCGGGCAACGCCTTCTTTACCGAAGTCCAGCTCGTCAATCCCACGGATGCGGCAGCCAGCGTCACGCTCACGCTGACGGACCAGGAAGGGCGTGTCCGTGGGGTACCTGTCACAGTGCCGGTCCCGGCCCATGGTTCCCTCCAGCGCGGCGCCGACGAGCTGTTCGGCCTGGGAAATCCCAGGACTGCTCCCATCGTGGTGGGCTCGATCCTCCTGGAGACTACCGTGACCGGCGTGTTGGGCGATGTCATCTTCGGAGACCCGTTCTCAGCCCGCTTCATGGCCAGTCTTCCCCTGCAGACCCAGCTGGTGACCGGAGCCCTGTTCAACCACGTGGCCCAGGGACGTGTGGGTGACACGGTGAGCTTCCTCACCGGCGTGGCCATCTCCAACCCGGGAACCAGTGATGCGGAGGTCACGCTGCAGATCTTCAATCGGAGTGGCGCCAAGACCGGGGAGGGGAAATTGACGGTGAAGGCTCGGGGCAGGATTTCCAAGTTGCTGGACGAGTTGATTCCGGGATTTCAGCAGATCGGCGGGTATATGAAGTTGGCCTCCACTGCGCCGATCACCACCTTCTCATTATTCGGTTCCACGACAGGAACCTTTCTCTCCGCCATCCCCGCCTCTCCTTTCTAAATTAGAATTCTGGCCGCCGATGGGTGATTTACGTGGCCTTGAGCACGCTAATTGCCTGAATAACTTCCCGATGGCGTTCATCGGCCCGTTGATCCATCCGGTCAAATAGTTCGGTGAAGTGTTTCGTCATTCGCTCTTCCATGCTACGGATAAGCTCTCTTGTCGCTTCGCCATTTTTGCGGGCCGCGTAGGTGAGAAACGCACCCAGGATAGATGCAAACAGTCCAGCCGAACTTAACGCAATCCCCAAGAGTTCCCAGAAGGTCATCTTATTCTCCCTCTCTCTGACCGGATCCTGGTATTACGATACCATAAGCAAGAATGCAGGCAGACCCCAGCTCTCGGAGCTGGCCTCTCCGTCACGACTTGCTTCCCCCGGACGAGTGAAAACGCAACTGCGAGACCACGCGGGATGGCATTGGAGAGGAGCTGGTGCGTCCTCATCTGACCTTTTGGTATTTCTGCACTGCCCTGCTGTGGCTCCGAAGGTCTGAGCTGAACAGGTGCGTTCCATCTTTTTGGGCCACGAAGTACAGGTAGTCCACGGGAGCCGGGTAGAGGGCTGCCCGCAGGGACTTTTCGCCCGGGTTGGCGATGGGGCCTGGCGGTAGGCCGGAATGCTTGTAGGTGTTGTAGGGAGAGTCCAGGTCCAAATCACTCCACCGCAAGTTCCCGTCGTACTTGCCAACGAGCAACGAGGCATAGATGACCGTGGGATCGCACTGGAGCAAGATGCCTTTGCGCAGACGGTTGTGAAATACGGCAGCCACGAGGGGACGTTCGGCATCCAGGCCGGTTTCTCTTTCCACGAGGGAAGCCAATGTGACGGCCTGGCGGATCGTCAGGCCCTGTTCTCGGGCGCCGTGAGAGAACTCCGGACCGAAGACCTGACGGAAGCGTTGCACCATGAGGCGGACGATCTCCTCCGGCGAGATGCGCCTCGGGAGGAGATAAGTGTCGGGAAAGAGGTAGCCCTCCAAGTTCTTGGCCTGGTCATCCAGGTCTGCGATCCACCGGGTGCGATTCGCGGCGCCCAGAAAGTCCTCCCTCGAGCCCAGACCTTGACGGGCCACCAGCTCCGCCAGTTCGAACAGATTGCGTCCCTCCGGGACAGTCAAGGCGCGGTAATAGACCTTTCCCTCGGTGATCTTCTCGACCACCTGGATCTGGGTCACAGGACCCTGAAAGAAGTACTCGCCCGCTTTCAACAGCCTCGTCTTTCCCTGAAGCCACAGGTAGGCCAGAAAGGTCTGCCGGGTCAAGAGCACTCCCCGCTCCTCCAGCACGCGGGCGATGCGAGCAGCCGTCATCCCCGGTTCGATCTGGACAAAGACTCCTTCGTTCGGCGTGCCCTGGTAAGGGTGGGTGACCAGCAGGTAGGATGCGATCCCCAGGGACAGGAGCACGCAGGCCGGCACCAGCAGGAACAGCATCCGCTTCATGGGATGGGCTTTTCGCCGCCCGGTGCTGCTTCCCGATCCAGGTAGCGCTGGAGGATGAAGGCGGCGGCGATGGCATTGAGCCGGGATCGGCTGGCCACGTTCCCCGGCCTCAGCTCCCGCAGCAGTTGTCGGGCCTCCGCCGTGGAAAGCCGTTCGTCCACCCGGAGCGCGGGCAGGTGAAGGTCTGCCTCCAGCTTCCGGGCAAAGTTCTCGGCCCGCCGGGCTGCCGGCCCCCAGGAGCCATCCATATTTCTCGGTACGCCGATCACCAACTTGTCGATATGGCGTTCCAGGATGATCTGCCGAAGGACTGCCAGGTCCCGCTTCCAACCGGAACGGGCCAATGTGCGAAAGGGGCGGGCGGTACAGCCCAACTCGTCGCTCAACGCCAGGCCAATGTACCGGGTCCCGTAGTCAACGCCTAACAGGCGCATCGAGATTGCATTGTCCCAACGACTGGCCTACGCCCACCGACCCAAGAATTCCTTGTCAACAGGAGCGCCGGTCATTTATAATTCTTCCAAGATAGTGAAATCAACGATGATTTCCATGTTTCAGAAAGGAAGGCTTGCAGTCACTGTCCTCTCGGCGTTCATCGCATTTTATGCGGTGGTGGGCGGGCTGCTCGGACGGGTGGCCGCCGAGGACAGCACGTACAGGAACCTCTCTCTGTTTACGGACGTGTTGAACAGAGTGACCCAGGACTATGTGGAACCGCCGGTCCTGGACAAAGTCATGCTGGGAGCACTGCGTGGCTTGCTGGAGGCACTGGATCCCTACAGCGGATACCTGACCCGCGCCCAGCTGGAATCCATCGAAAAGAAGAAGCAGTCCGCCAAGGCGGACGCGGGGGCCGTGTTGAGCAAGCGGCTGCATTACGCTTACGTCGTCGCGCCGGTGCGGGGCGGGCCTGCCGAGGAAGCCGGCCTCCGGCCGGGCGACTACGTGGAATCCATCGACGGACAGTCCACTTATGAGCTGAACATTTTGGAAATCCAGAGCCTGCTCAAAGGCGCGCCCGGCAGCAGCGTGGAGCTCTCCCTGCTGCGGGGTCAACGGTCGGAGCCGTTCACCGTGTCCGTCAAGCGCCAGATTCCCCGCTTGCCGGAGCCCCAGGGCATGATTCTGGATCCCAGGATCGGCTATCTGAAAGTCCCCTTCCTGGCGGAGGGATCGGCGGAGCAAGTCAGGACCCGCCTGAAAATGCTCATGTCGGGCAGCGCCGAAAAGATCTTGCTGGATCTGAGAAACTCGGCTGGCGGAGAGTTATCTGAAGCATTAAAGGTGGCCAACCTCTTTCTGTCAGAGGGGACGCTGGTCACCGTGCAGGACCGGGAAGGAAAAAAGACCGCCTTCGAGGCGGACCCGACCCAGGTGGTGTGCCGGATGCCCCTGGCGGTCATGGTCAACGAATTCACGGCGGGGCCCAGCGAGATCGTCGCGGCCGCCCTCCGGGACAACGACCGTGCTGAACTGGTCGGGCGCAAGACCCTCGGCATGGGTTCCCGTCAGGCCATCCTACCCTTGAAGGACGGGTCGGCCCTGGTGCTGTCAGTGGAAAAGTACCTCTCCCCGTCCGGTAACCCGATTCAAAATGAGTCCCCGAAGCTGGCGGGGGTGCAGCCGACCTTGGAGGTCCCCCAGCGGAACGATCGCCTGGAGCTGTTTTTCCAGGCCGCCCAGATGGACTCCCGAGAGGATACGGAAGCAGCTTACAAGCGCTTCATCGAGCAGGTGGAGCAGAAACAACTGGAGGCGGCCCTTCGGTTGCTGACGGAAGGTTCCCTGAAGAGCAGGAAAGCGGCCTAATCTTTGATCAATCGTCATTGGTCAATGGGAAGGCGATTGACGCTTGACCATTGACGATGGACCGGCTCAGAGTTGAAACGAAGCTAACTCCCCCGCAAAAGTCCAAGGTGGTTTTTCTTCTCTTGGGGAAGCCTTGTCTCCATTGAGCGAAGGGAGAAGCGGTGAACAAGAGCGAGTTGGTGGCGAAAATCTCAAACGATACCCGCCTGAACAAACGCCAGGCGAGTGCGGCGGTGGGCGCAACGCTGAAAAATATTACCCGAGCGCTCCAGAAGGGCCAACGTGTGACCCTGGTGGGGTTCGGGACGTTCTATGTGAACAGGCGTAAGGCGCGGACGGGGCGCAACCCGCAAACGGGGGAACCCATAAAGATTCCGGCCCGGCGGGTCCCGCGGTTCACGGCCGGCACCTCCTTGAGATCCTTCGTGCGTTAACGGGGAGGCACCTGGCAGTGTGGTGGCGAATGCCTGTAACGTCGCGTGGATCGCCGGCGAGGGCCGTTTGACTGTCTTGGGTATTTCATATAGAGTGTTTATTTTTTGTTATGTTTGTGGGGGTTAACAAGGAATCATCCATGAAATTTTTGGAAGGCGCGTAGCTCAGGGGGAGAGCACTTCCTTGACGCGGAAGGGGTCAGCGGTTCAAATCCGCTCGCGCCTACCATCACCGCTCATGCATGCCGTAACAGGCGGATGGACAGTGCAGGGTTCTGGCATGATCGTTCGGTATCCGGATGGGTCGGAACAGGAAATCGCAGCCAAGGAGGAGGCGGTGGAGGTGTACCGCCACAGCACTGCCCACCTGATGGCGCTGGCCGTCAGCGAACTCTACCCGGAAGCGCATCTGGGCATTGGGCCGGCCACCAGCGATGGGTTTTACTACGATTTCCAGCGCCCCAGCCCCTTCACGGAGGAGGACATCAGAAAGATCGATGAGAAAATGCGGGAGTTGATCCGCGAGGACCTCCCGTATCAACCCATGATCTGGGACAAGGAAAAGGCCGTCCGTTTCTTCGCGGAGCGGGGGGAAGAGCTGAAGGTGGAACTGATCAAGGAAAAGGCGGGCGACCGGCTGTCTTGCTACCGGGTGGGGAACTTGGTGGACTTTTGTCTCGGACCCCACGTTCAGTCCACGGGAAAACTGGGGGCATTCAAGCTCCTGAACGTGGCCGGGGCCTACTGGCGTGGCAACGAAAACAACCCCCAGTTGCAGCGTATTTACGGGATCGCCTTCCTGACGGAGGAAGAGGTACAGGCCTATCTGGATCGGCTGGAGGAGGCCCGGAAGCGGGACCACCGCAAGCTGGGCCGAGATTTGGATCTGTTCAGCGTCCATGAAGAGGCGGGCGCCGGCCTCATCTACTGGCATCCCAAGGGGGCCCTGCTCCGGTACGAGATGGAGCAGTTTCTTCGGTCGGAACAGGTGGAGCGGGGCTACCAGTTCGTGGAGATTCCCCACATCGCCAAGAGCGACCTGTGGCGGAGGTCGGGGCACTACGATTTCTTCCGCCAAAACATGTACGTGTTCGAGATCGAGGAGGACGACTACGGCATCAAGCCCATGAACTGCCCGGGACATATCCTGATCTACCGCACGAAGCTTCACAGCTACCGCGACTTGCCCATCCGCCTGGCGGAGTTTGGCACCGTCTATCGTTATGAGAAATCCGGGGTCCTCCACGGGACGCTCCGGGTCCGAGGGTTCACTCAGGACGATGCCCATATTTTCTGCACCCCCGAGCAGGCGTACGATGAGGTGCTGGGGGTCCTGGACCTGGCAGAGCTGGTGTTGAAGACTTTTGGGTTCGACCGATACGAGGTGGATCTCTCCACCTGGGATCCGGAGCACACGGAAAAGTACGCCGGAGGCGCGGCCGACTGGGCCCACGCCGAGCAGGCCCTTCAACGCGCCCTGGAGAAAAAAGGGTACGAGTACCGGCGCATGGTGGGGGAGGCAGCCTTCTACGGCCCCAAGATCGACGTCAAGCTCATCGATGCGCTGGGTCGTGCCTGGCAGGCCACGACCGTTCAGTTCGACTTTAACCTGCCCCAGCGTCTGGAGGTTCACTACATCGCCCCCAACTCGAAGCCCCATCCGGTCATCATGATCCACCGGGCCCTGTTCGGATCCCTGGAGCGCTTTATCGCTCTGCTGCTGGAGCACTACGCGGGGGCGTTGCCTCTCTGGCTTTCGCCGGTGCAGGTGCTGGTGATCCCCATCAGCGAAAGATTTCTTGCGCCTGCCGAAACCGTTGCTCTAGAATTGAAACAAGTGGGCATCCGGGCTCGATTGGACGACCGAAATGAGAAGATGGGCTTCAAGATTCGCGAGGCCCAGCTTCAAAAAATTCCCTACATGCTGGTGGTGGGACAGAAAGAGGTGCAGGAAAAAACCGTCTCCGTCCGGAACCGGTTCGAAGGGGACCTGGGTCCGAGGCCGCTCGCCGCGTTTGTGGAGGAGATTCGAAGGCACATTCAGCAACGGAGCACCAGGCCGTAACCGTGCGACCCGCTCCCCGTTCCCGTCCGGCCTGAAGCCCGGACGGGCGGGAACGGGACGTCGGACCGCCGAGAAAAGAGGAGGATACCTATCCGAGGAAGGACACGCGTTAACGAGCAGATCCGTGCCCGAGAGATTCGGGTGATCGACGCAGAGGGAAAGCAGCTCGGGGTCATGCAGCCCCGGGACGCCATCAAGCTGGCCGAGGAACACAGCCTCGACTTGGTGGAGGTAGCTCCGCAGGCCAACCCTCCCGTTTGCCGCATCATGGACTACGGCAAATACCAGTACCAGATGAGCAAGCGGGCCCAGGAAGCCAAGAGGCATCAGAAGAACGTCCAGGTCAAAGAAGTCAAGTTCCGCCCCCGGACCGACGAGCACGACTACCAGTTCAAGAAAAACAACATCTTGCGCTTCCTCTCCGAGGGCAACAAGGCAAAGGCCACCGTCATGTTCCGCGGACGGGAAATGGCCCACACGGAGATCGGACGCCGGTTGCTGGAGCGGTTGATCGAAGAGTTGAAGGAGATGGCGGACATCGAAAAGGAACCCAGGCTGGAGGGCTACAACATGTCCTCGGTCTTCATGCCCAAGAAGGCGAGATCCGCCGTTAAAGGAGAGCGCTCGAGTGAAGCGAAAAACCCACAAGGGAGCCAAGAAACGGTTTAAGGTGACGGGAACGGGGAAATTGATGAGGCACCACAGCAAGATGCGCCACATCCTCACCAAGAAGAGCAGCCGGCTGAAGCGTCACCTTCGGAAAGCCACCACGGTCAGCGCCAGCGATGCCCGTCGGGTGCGCGCCATGCTGAACCTGTGAGCGGGGATCCGACATTCGGTGTTCGAATGCGCGAGGGCAGATTCCGGTGAGACGCCCATCGAACAGCCACGAGGCACAACGAGATGCCACGAGTGAAACGGGGCCACAAGAGGGTCGAGAGACGCAAGCGGATCCTCAAGGAAGCGAAAGGTTACTGGGGAACCAAAAGCAAGCTGCACCGCGCTGCGAAGGAGGCGGTGGACAAGGCGCGGGGGTATGCGTATCGCGACCGCCGGACCCGGAAGCGGGACTTCCGGGTGCTGTGGATCGTGCGAATTTCCGCCGCCGCTAAAGAAAACGAGTTCTCTTACAGCCGCCTGATGAACGGATTGAGGAAGGCGGGGATCGACCTGAACCGCAAGGTGCTGGCCGAAGTGGCCGCCACCGATCCCTCCGCCTTCACCCAACTGGTGCAACGGGCGAAGAACGCCCTCTCGTAGAGCTCCAGGGCGAGGGCCGCGGGACGAGAGACGATGGACGTTCCGCCACTCGTCCTCCTTCCCTGGTACCATCGTCCCTCCCGAAAAACATGCCACACAGAATCGAAGAACTGCATCGCCGGTTCGACGCGGAGCTGAAGCAGGTCACCGGCCTGGAAGCTCTGTTGGACTTGCGAGACCGTTATCTGGGACGAGAGAAGGGCATTCTTTCTCAGGAGCTCAAGCGACTGGGAAGACTCCCCAAGGACCACCGCCCCGAGTACGGCCGCCTGGCCAACCAGTTGAAGGACTACATCGAGGGAGAGATCCAGTCCCTCACCGCCCGGCTGCGACAGCAAGAAGAGGCCGAGCGCCTGAACCAGGAGCACATCGACCTGACCCTTCCCGGGAGGGCGTACCCCACCGGCCGACCTCACCCCCTGGTTTTGGTCAAGCGCCAGATCGAAGAAATCTTCGTGAAAATGGGTTTTACCGTGGTGGACGGACCCGAGGTGGACACCGATTACTACAACTTCGAGGCGTTGAACATGCCCAAGGACCACCCGGCCCGGGATACCCAGGATACCTTTTATTTGTCCGAGGAATTCCTCCTGCGCACTCATACGTCCCCGGTCCAGATCCACTACATGGAGAAGCATCAGCCCCCCTTCCGTATCGTGGTGCCCGGCCGTGTCTTCCGACGGGACAACCCGGACCCCACCCACTCCCCCATGTTCTTCCAAGTGGAGGGGCTGGTGGTGGGCGAAGCGGTCTCGCTGGCGGATCTGAAGGGAACGCTGGAATTCTTCCTTCGGGAACTGTTCTCCCCTGACACCCGTGCCCGCTTTCGTCCCAGCTATTTTCCCTTCGTCGAGCCCGGAGCCGAGGTGGACATCAGTTGCATCTTCTGCAGGGGGACGGGTTGTCGCATGTGCAAGATGAGCGGCTGGATCGAGATCCTGGGCGCCGGCATGGTTCACCCGAAAATATTCGAGCGCGTGGGCTACGATTCCCAGACCGTCAGCGGGTTTGCCTGGGGAATGGGCGTAGACCGCATCGCCATGCTGAAGTACGGCGTGGATGACATCCGGTTGTTCTACGAGAATGACCTTCGGTTCATCGAACAATTTTCATAGCAGTTTGCCCGCACCATCGAGCCCGAGGATCTGCCGGAGAGGGCACGAGCTCTCCCGCGGATGCGGTCCTGAGGACCGCCTGGGTGCCGGATGAAAATCAGCCTGGATTGGCTTCGAGAGTTCGTTCCGGTGAACGTTCCTCCGAAACAGCTCGCCCACGATCTGACCATGGTGGGGCTGGCCGTAGAGTCCTTTGAAGAGGTAGCAGGCGATATCGTCTTCGACCTGGACCTGACCACCAATCGCCCCGATTGTTACAACCACCTGGGGGTCGCCCGGGAGATCGCCACCTTGTATGGGCTGGACGTGGTGCCCCAGAAGCCTTTCAAAAACCACAAAAAGACCTCCGGCCAGTTCGGCGTGGAGATCAAAGATCCAGCCCTGTGTCCTCGGTACTCCTCCCGGCTCATGGCCGACGTCAAGGTGGCGCCCTCCCCCGAATGGATGCAGAAGCGACTTCTGGCCGTGGGACAGCGCCCCATCAACAACATCGTGGACATCACCAACTACGTCCTGCTGGAGATGGGCCACCCCATGCATGCGTTCGACTTCAAGGAGCTGAAGGGCGGCAAGATCGTGGTGCGCCGGGCCGCTCCCGACGAAAGTCTGGTCACGCTGGACGGACAGCTTCGGCCGCTGGACAGCGACATGCTGGTGATCGCGGATGCCTCCCGGCCGGTGGCCCTGGCGGGCATCATGGGAGGCCTGGAGACGGAGGTCTCCCCACAGACCGACGCGTTGTTGTTGGAGAGCGCCTATTTCCTCCCTCTTTCCGTTCGCCGCACGGCCAAGAGACTGGGGTTGAGGACGGAGGCGTCGTACCGGTTCGAGCGGGGCGCGGACCCGGAGGCTACAACCCGGGCTTTGGATCGCGCCTGCCAGCTCATCGAGCAGATCGGCTGCGGCCGGGTCCACAGCGAGTTGGTGGACGAGTACCCACAAAAAATGCCCCGAGGCAAGATCCTCCTGCGCCTGTCCAATCTCCAGCGCCTCCTGGGCACCCGGGTGGAAAAGGACTTCATTGCCCAGAAGCTCACGAGCCTCCAGTTTCAGGTCAAGACGCTGGAGGCGGACTTGTGGGAGGTCGCCCCGCCCAGTTTCCGGGTCGATGTGAGCTTGGAGGCGGACCTGATCGAAGAGGTGGCCCGGCACTTCGGTTACCACGCGGCGCCCAGCAGGTTCCCTCCCTGGCAAGGCAAGGGTGACTTTCTCCCCTTCCAGTCCCACGAGGACCGCTTGCGTCAGGCCCTCTTCGCCACGGGTTACACCGAGACCGTCACCTATGTCTTTTCCCATCCGGCGGAGGAAGAGCTTTTTCGCCCGGATGGCAGCCGGCCCGCGAAGGTTCAGAACCCCCTCTCTGAGGAAAGCACGCTGCTGCGGACGAGCCTCGTGGCGGGCCTCCTGAATACGCTCCGCTGGAATTTCAACCGGGGCACCCGGAACCTGAAAATCTTCGAGTTGGGCCGGCTCTTCTCTTGTACCCGGGAGGGCGAGGTGACGGAGAGGAAAGCCCTGGGTCTGTCCGCTTCCGGAGAAGAACGAGAGAAATCTTGGATGGAGACCGCCCAACCGGTTTCCCTCTACAGCCTGAAGGGAGTCCTCGAGTCCGTGGCAGCCAGGCTTGGCTTGCAGCGGCTGCGATTGCAGGCGACCTCCTCGTTTTCCTTCTTGCATCCGGGCGAGGCTGCGGTGATCACCGCCGAGGGCATGTCCCTGGGAATGTGCGGCCGACTGCATCCACGAATTCTGGAAGTCTACAAGTTCAAACAGGAGGTCTACGTGGCCCAGCTGGACCTCGAGGCCCTCTTCGCCCGGCCGTTGCCCGAGGCACGCCACCAGCGAATCGCCCGTTTCCCCGCCATCTTCCGGGACCTCTCCTTTCTCATCGACCGCTCCGTGGCCTATGGTCAATTGGAGGAAGCCATCCGCTCCCTGGAAATCCGAGAACTGGCCGAGATCCGCCTGTTCGACCTCTACCGGGGAGAGATGGTCCCGCCGGACAAGATCAGCCTGGCCATCCGACTCAAGTACCTGGATCCCGAACGCACCCTGACCGATGAGGAAGTCAAGGCTCACCAGGACCGGGTTGTCTCGTTGCTCGAATCACAGTTCGCCGCCCGACTCCGTTGAGGCAGGGTCCGGCAGGTTGACTCCGCTGAAGGCACCGCCCCGCCTTGGTTTTCCAGCGCCCACCGCTCGGCTTGGCTTCTCATTCGGGGATCGAAAAATCTGTTGCTAGGGTCCCGGAATTGAATTAAAATCCCAGCCACTTGTAGAAAGTTTCTTATGGTCGCGAGTTATGAATGTCAAGAAACATGGCCCATCGGGCCATGCTGAGGAGGAGTTTTCCGGACTGGAGCGGTTGTCGCACCTGGAGGATAACGTTCATCATGTGGTCGAAGCGTACCGGACCCTCCGGCTCCAGGCCGAGCAGTTGCAGAAGGAAGTGGCAGGCTGCAAGGCCGAGATCGAGCAGTTGAAGAGGGCTCACGCGGAGGAAATCCAGCAGTCGTCCAGGTTGCAGCAGGAGCGCAACAAGATCAAACATCGGGTTCGGAACTTGATCCATCTGATCGCAAGCATGGAACCTAAAGGAGTGGACTGAGTTCGCCGAGGAGGGTCCCGCCGGGGAAGCGCGGATGGAGCACAACGGGAAAGCGATGAGAATCTGCATCATGGATCGCGTGTATCACCTGCGGTCCACCGCCGAGGAGGCTTACCTTCAACGCCTGGCTGCCATGGTGGATGAGAAAATGCGGGAAGTGGCACGCACGACGCCGACCGTGGATACGGTGAAGGTGGCCATCCTGGCTGCCCTGAATTTGGCCAATGAGTACCTGCAACTAAGAGAGCGTTACCAGGCACTGGACAAATTCGTGGCGGAGCGCAGCGACGAGTGCGCGGGCCTTCTGGAGCAGGCCTTACGGAAGTGATGTCTCGCCCGGGTCGCCCGGGAGGTCCGCTTGACCTCTGTCACCATCGGGTATATGATTCGCTTGAGCCCCTACGATGTGCGTGATGGCACCAGCTGATTTGAGCCAACAGCTATTTGAAAGGGAGCTTGTATTCTGTCGTGGTGTGCGCCCTGCCAGAGGCAGGGATGGCCTGAAGCGGCAGATCGGGCACCCACCTGGCTTTGCAGGTTCAAATAGCCCTTGCCACACGGCATTTGTGGGGGAACCCTAGTCCCTGCCGCCTCGCAACTTCTCGCCCCCGTTGACGTCCGGGACGGCGTGTCCCGGATTTTCGTTTTGGTTCCGTGATGCGTCGAGGTTCGCTATGGAAGCCTACTTTTCTATCGCCGTTGCTTTCGCCGCGGGTGCGGGAGTGCTGGTGGCGTGGATCGTCTCCAAGAAACGCTACGTCAGCCGCCTCCTGACAGACGCCCAGGAGCGAGCCCGAGGAGTCCTGGAGTCGGCCTGTGCCGAAGCAGAGCAAATCAAAAAGACGAAGGTGCTGGAAGGGAAGGACGAACTTTTCTCCTTGCGGTTGGACCAGGAGCGCCGGACGCGGGAGGCGAGGCGTGACCTCTCCCACTGGGAGCAGCGGCTGAGGCAGAAGGAAATTTTTCTGGAGAAGAAGGACGAAAAACTCCTCCGCCGGGAACGGGACCTGGAGGCCCTGGAACGACGAGCAGCGGAGCGGGAGCGTTCCACGGAGGAGCAGGAACGCCGCGCGCGAGAGCTCCTGGAAGAACACAAGCGGCAGCTGCAGCAGGTCTCGGGCCTCACCGTGGAAGAGGCCAAGAAGACGCTTGTCCGGAGCCTCGAGAATGAGGCACGGCACGACGCGGCCTTGCTCTGCAAGCGCATCGAAGAGGAGGCGAAAGAATCCGCCGGTTCCGAGGCCAAGCGCATCATCGCCATCGCCATTCAGCGATGCGCGGCCCAGCATACGGCTGAAACCACCGTGTCCACGGTCAGCCTTCCCAGTGACGAGATGAAGGGCAGGATCATTGGCCGGGAGGGCCGCAACATCCGGGCCCTGGAACAGGCCACGGGGGTGGACCTGATTATTGACGATACCCCGGAGGCGGTGCTTGTGTCGGCCTACGATCCCGTCCGGCGGGAGATCGCCCGGCTGGCCATCCAGCGCCTGGTGCAGGACGGGCGTATCCATCCGGCCCGCATCGAGGAAGTGGTGGCCCAAGTCAGCCAGGAGCTGGACCAGAAGGCGCTGGAGGAGGGGGAGGCAGCGGCCTTCGAATTGGGCATTCACGACCTGCACGGGGATCTGCTCAAGCTGCTGGGACGGCTCAAGTACCGCACCAGCTACGGCCAGAACGTTCTGGCTCACTCCGTGGAAGTGGGCTACCTGGCGGGAGTGATGGCCGAGGAACTCAGGGTGAACGCCGATGTCGCCCGGCGAGGCGGCCTGCTGCACGACGTGGGGAAGGCGCTGACCCACGAGGTGGAAGGTTCCCACCTGGATCTGGGAGTCGCCCTGGCTCGCAAGTGCGGCGTCAGCGAGGAGGTCATCCACGCCATGGAGTCGCATCATTTGGACGTGGACTTCCACTCTGTGGAAGCCATGCTCGTCCAGGCGGCCGACGCCATTTCTGCCTCCCGGCCCGGCGCGCGCCGCGACGTCCTGGAATCCTACGTCAGGCGCCTGGAGAAGCTGGAGGCCATCGCCGACTCCTTCGTGGGGGTGTCCAAAGCCTACGCCGTGCAGGCAGGTCGGGAGCTCCGGATTCTGGTGGAGAGCGACAAGCTCAGCGACGAGGACGTGTTCTGGCTCACCAAAGATATCACCAAGAAAATCCAGAACGAGGTCCATTACCCGGGCCAGATCAAAGTCACCGTCATCCGCGAAACCCGTGTCGTGGACTACGCCAAATAGCGGCAGCTCTCCTGCCGCCCCAGGGAGGGCCCGGCAAAGGCAGGACCGCCCCGCAGGTTCGGGAGAAAGCCCACGGGCACCGGACATGAACATCCTCTTTCTCGGCGACCTGTTCGGCAAAGCGGGGCGGAAGCTCCTGGCCCAGAAGTTCGAAGACCTGGTCCTTCGCTACCACATCGAATTTTCGGTGGTGAACGTGGAGAACGCCGCGGGCGGCCACGGGATCACTCCCGCCGTGGCCGACGAGCTGCTGGCCCTGGGATTCCAGGTCCTCACCTCAGGAAACCACATCTGGGACAAGAAAGAAATCCTCGATTACCTGCCCCTGCAGCCCCGTTTGTTGCGCCCCGCCAACTATCCCCCCGCGACCCCCGGATACGGGTCTTACATGGGGGTCTCCTCCTCGGGCATCAAGGTGGCGGTGTTGAACCTGCAAGGGAGGATCTTCATGCCAGTGACGGATTGCCCGTTTCGAGTGGGCGACCAGGAGGTGGCGCGACTGCGCCGGGAAACTCCCGTGATCCTGGTGGACATGCATGGCGAAGCCACGTCCGAGAAGGAAGCCATGGGCTGGTACCTGGATGGTCGCGTCTCCGCTGTGTTGGGAACCCACACCCATGTCCAAACGGCTGACGAGAGGATCCTTCCCAAAGGAACGGCCTACATCACCGACCTGGGCATGTGCGGACCCTATCACTCGGTGATCGGCAACCGGACCGACGAGGCGCTCCGCCGGCTCCTGTTGCAGATGCCGGTGCGCTTCGAGCCCGCCCACGAAGACCCCAAACTGTGTGGCGTGGTCCTCCAAGTCGAGGAGGAGACAGGTCGGGCGCAATCCATCCACCGGCTCCAGGTGAGCCCGTAGTTAAGCTAACAACTAAGCCCAGCGTCGCTACAATGGACCACATTCGTCGGAATCAGTGGACCGTATCCCTCGGAACACGCACTATCTATTGACACAGTATATTTAGACGAGAGGGCTACCACGGCATGGTCTATCAGTCGGTAAGGAACCGACCAGCTGGTCTATGTATCGTGCTGTTCTTGGAGCACGCGGGTAAGTTGATCGCGCTCGAACCCGTGGAAGACGAGGAATGGAAGCGGTTCGTGCGCGACAGGGACCTTGAAGCTTCGTTTTCGCCCGATGAAGTTCGGAACTTGCGCTACCGACTCTCACCTGACCCGAACAAACCGCTATCTCAGCAGCGGTTCAGCGAGTTTCTTGGAGTGTCGTGGAGCACTGTAGCTCGCTGGGAAAGTGGCGGAAGGCCTGATCCGCAGATAACCCGGAAGCTCCTGCGCTTGCGGCGTGTCCTCGACGCAGTCGGAGACATGGTTAAGCCTGAATACCGGCTAGCCTTCTTGGAGCAGCATCACCCGCTTCTATTGAATCTCCGTCCCATTGATCTCCTCGACTCGGAGGATGGGGCGAAGGCCGTTATTCGGCTACTTGAGGGAGTAGAAACGGGGGCGTTCGCGTAAAAGGCTCTCTCTGTGTCCGAGTAGGGGACTACCGGATCAACAAGTACAGTGGTTACGCCGGCGACGCATCCGGCGGACCCCGTTGGCAAAGGTGTGGCGGGCGAGGTGTAGCGCCGCAGCGGTGTTACTTCTCAATCAAGTCCAAAAAATCTTTGATGATCCGCGCCGTCAGTCCCCAGATCTCCTTGTCCCCATACCTGTAGAAATAGACCCGCAGCTCCTTACCCCGATGGACACGGTCCTCCCACCGCAACGTGGCCGCTTCGCGGAAGAAGTCCACGGGCACCCGAATGAGTTCCCGGACCTCGTGCGGATTCACGGTGAGGGAAAACGGCGACTCCATGTAGGCTGCAAAGGGCCGGACGATGAGGTCCGTGATGGAACAGTATTCGTCGAACCGTCCCAGGACTTCCACCCGGCGCGGGTCCAGCCCGATCTCCTCCTGGGCCTCCCGCAGGGCCGTCGCGACCAGGTCCCGGTCGCCAGGATCCCGCATGCCGCCGGGGAACGAGATCTGCCCTTTATGGGTTTCCACCAGATAGGTGCGTTCGGTGAGGAGCAGGTAGTCGCGGCCCGATTCCTCATAGAATGGCATGAGGACGGCTGCCAGAGGATTCTGGAGCCGGGGCAGATCCTGAGCCCGGTAATCTCCCAGGACACGCCGGATGCTCTCTCTCAGGTTCGCCACGTCCTCATTGCTCTCCCAGGCCACGCCGTGCGCTAGGCCTTCTGGGGTTCCAGCAGATACGAGGCCAGGAACTGACCGGTATAGGATCCTTTCTGCGCGGCGAGTTCCTCCGGGGTCCCGCAGGCGACCACGCAGCCTCCCCGCTCACCGGCCTCCGGGCCCAGGTCAATGACCCAGTCGGCGCTTTTGATGACGTCCAGGTTGTGCTCGACGATGAGGAGGGAGGCACCGGCGGCCAGCAGCTTGTTGAAGGCGGCCAGCAGCTTGTTGATGTCATCGAAGTGGAGGCCCGTCGTGGGCTCGTCGAAAACATACAGGGTGTTGGGCGCCACCCTCTGGCTCAGGTACGACGACAGCTTGACGCGCTGGGCCTCGCCCCCGGACAGCGTGGTGGCCGACTGGCCCAGCCTCAGATAGCCCAGCCCCACCTCGTCCAGGATCTTTAGCTTCTCCACCACCCGGGAGGATTGGGCGAAGAAGGAGAGGGCCTCCTTGACGGTCAGGTTCAGGATCTGGTGGATGTTCTTTCCC
This sequence comes from Acidobacteriota bacterium, assembly GCA_016210925.1. Classification (GTDB taxonomy): domain Bacteria; phylum Acidobacteriota; class UBA6911; order JACQTF01; family JACQTF01; genus JACQTF01. The sequence goes on from JACQTF010000095.1 coordinate 43,342, forward strand.
CGGTAGGTCACCTCCAGGAGGGCCGCTTTAAACCGGGTCCCCTTGCACTCCTCGCAAGTCAGTTCCACGTCGGCGAGAAATTGCATCTCCACCACCACAGTGCCGCTGCCCTGGCATTCGTCGCAGCGGCCACCGGGGACGTTAAAGGAAAAATACCCGCCGGTGTACCCGTGGGCCCTGGCCTCACGGGTGCTGGCGAACAGCGCCCGGATGTCGTCGAACGCCTTGACGTAAGTCACAGGGTTGGAGCGGGGCGTCTTGCCGATGGGCGACTGGTCCACCAGCACGACGTCGGAGACCAGGTGCGCGCCTCGGATCTCCCGGTGCGTCCCGACCCTCCCCCGCCACTCTCCCCGGGACCGCTTCAGGGCCGTGTACAGCACGTCATACACCAGGGTGGACTTCCCCGAGCCGGACACCCCGGTCACGCAGACCATCACCCCCAAGGGAATTTTCACGTCAATGTTCTTCAAGTTGTGCTCGGACGCTTCCATGATTTCCAGGAAGCGGCCGCTGGAACGCCGGAACACAGGCACCGGGATCTTCATCTCGTCGCGCAGGTAGCGCGCCGTCAGCGAGCTGAGGTGCTTCACCAGGCCGTGGTAGTTGCCCGCGTAAACCACTTCGCCACCGTGTTCGCCCGCGGCTGGCCCCAGGTCAATGAGGTGGTCCGCCGCCCGCATGGTCTCCCGGTCGTGTTCCACCACCAGGACCGTGTTGCCCATGTCCCTTAACTTTTTCAGGATCTCGATGAGCCGGAGGCCATCTCGGACGTGGAGCCCGATACTGGGTTCATCCAGCACATAGAGGGTGCCCACCAGGGTGGAACCCAGCGACGTGGCCAGTTGGATCCGTTGGGACTCCCCTCCGCTCAAGGTAGAGGACAGCCGGTCCAGGGTCAGGTATTCCAGTCCCACCCGAAGCAAGAATTCCAGCCGCCTCCGGATCTCCAGCAGGACCTTCTCGGCCACCGCCAGCTCGTACGCCGAGAACTCCGTCCGGGCGAAAAACTCCAGCGCTTCGGCAATGGTCATCCGGGCGATGTCGGTGATGCTCTTCCCTCCCACCCGGACATCCCGGGCCTCCTGGCGCAGGCGCTGACCCTGGCAGGTGGGACACAGGGAGTAACCACGGTACCGGCTGATAAAGATGCGCACGTGCATCTTGTACTTCTTCGTGTTGAGCCATTCGAAGAACCCCAGGATGCCGGGGAAATCCCCGTCGCCGCGGACGACGAGCTCCTGCTGCGGCGGCGGCAGGCTTTGAAACGGCGTGTGCAGGGAGATCTTCTTTCGCCGCGCGAAGGCCTCCAGCTCTTCCTGCAGGTGCCGGTACCGGGGCTTGGTCCAAGGGTCCACGGCGCCCTCCAGCAGTGTCTTTCCTTTGTCGGGGGTAATCAGGTCCAGATCCAGGTCGATGGTGTTCCCGAACCCCTGACACGTGGGACACGCGCCGAAGGGATTGTTAAAGGAAAACAGGCGTGGTTCGGGCTCTTCGTACTGGAGGCCGCACCACTGGCACTCGAATCTCTCGCTGAACCGCAGGTACAAGCCCCCGCCGTTCCCTTGAAACACCCGCACGTCCGGGAACCGCTCCTGCAGGAACTGTCCCACGGCACCAGCGCCGTCGGGCAGCACGTAAATCTGCGCCTTGCCCTCGCCCTCCCGATAACAGATCTCCAGGCTGTCCACCAGGCGCTGTCGCAGGTCCGAGCGGAGGGACACGCGATCCACGAGCACCGTCAGCTCCTCCCGGGGCGTCAGCCCCGAGGGAATCTCAGCGTTCAGATCGAGGACCTGACCTTGGTGGAAGAGCCGGACAAACCCCCGCTTGCGCAGTTCCAGGACCAGGTCGGCGCCGGCAGCGGCCCGCCTGACTTTCTTCTTCTGGTCCGGTACGCCATCCGTTCGCAGGGGGAGAAGAACGTAGAGGCGTGTCCCCTCCGGGAGCTGGAGCAATTGGTCGGCGATGCTGTCGATGGTGTCCCTCTTGACCTCCCGGCCGCAACTGCGGCAGATGGTGCGGCCGATGCGGGCGTACAGCAGTCTCAAGTAGTCGTAGATCTCGGTCACCGTCCCCACCGTAGAGCGCGGATTCCGGGACGCGGTCTTCTGACGGATGGCAATGGCGGGGCAAATCCCGTCCACCTCGTCCACGTCCGGCTTGTCGATCCGTTCCAGGAACTGGCGAGCATAGTCCGAGAGCGATTCCATGTAGCGGCGCGGGCCTTCGGCGTAGATGGTGTCGAAGGCAAGGCTGGACTTGCCCGAGCCGCTGACTCCCGTGACCACTGTCAGGGAGTGCAGGGGAACCTCCACGGAGATGTTCTTCAGGTTATGGACGCGGGCGCCCTGGATTCGGATGGCGGGCATGCTCTGACGCGCGTTGGCCCAAAAGATTAAACTTTCAGCGTAGTCCGATCCACCGCCTTTGTCAAATCCGATGGCAGACAAGTCGCATCCTACGTTGGATGGAAGATGCGCCGAAAAATGATGTCCGGACCCTCCACCGCTTTTGGTGGAGTCCGCACACCCTGCGCGCCATCGAGGTCCACGAGAAAAACTGCCCCGTAGCGGTCCTTGACGTTCCCCGTTACAATGGAGAGAAATGTCCGTCGCCGAAATTCGCATCCGGACCGTGACCCCCGGCATGGGATTTGTGGGAGGCGAGATCCGCATCGAATGCACCGGGCCAGCGCCCCAATCTCTCGCGGCGAGCCGCGTGGAGTTCGGCACGGCCCGGGGGCACATCGTGGCGGCTTCCCAGGACCTCTTCATCGTCCGGGTTCCGGAGGAGGCGGCCGATGAGATCACCCTGAGCGCCGATGGCCGGCGAAGTGATCCGGTGGCCTTTCGGGTGGGCCGGCGCCTCGCCGCCAACCTGCACCCGGTGGCGAACCCCGCCGTGGACCCCGAGGGAAACATCTACGTCACGCTGAGCGGGAGCAGGGGTCAGAAGGTCCCTTTCTCCGTTTACAAGATCTCACCCGCCGGCGAGTCCACCGCCTATCTGGCGGAGATCATCAACCCGACCGGCCTGGCCTTCGGCCCGGACGGCTTGCTGTACACCAGCAGCCGCTTCAACGGCATCATTTACAGGATCTCGCCGGGGCCAGAGATCCAGGTGTACGCCCAGGGCCTTGGAATCGCGACCGGCGTCGCCTTCGATCCGGAGGGCGCTCTGTACGTGGGAGACCGGAGCGGCGTGATTTACCGCGTGCACGGCGCCGGCCAGGTCGCCCCCTTCGCTTCGCTGGAGCCCAGCGTGTCAGCCTACCACCTGGCGTTTGATTCCAGGGGCTCTCTGTTCGTCACAGGCCCCACCCTGTCCATTCGGGATCCGGTGTGGAAGATTTCTCGGGAAGCCAAGGTGGAGGCGTTCGCGACCGGCTTCGGGCGCCCCCAGGGCATGGCCTTCGACGAGAAAGGCCACCTCTACCTGGCAGCCTCCTACCAGGGTAAGAAAGGGATCTTTCGAATCACGCCTCGCGGCGAGATCCAGCATTTCATCGCGGGCCCCATGATGGTCGGCGTGGCCTTCGACGGAAGGGGGCACCTGATCGCGGCGGACAAGGACAGCGTGTACCGGATTCAGGTCGGACTGCAAGGCCGCCGCCTGGCCCAGATCCGTCCGTAGAGACTAAACGGAGGCGAGGGACCGGACGTACTGGTGCGTGACCGCGGGCACGTTCCAGCAGAGCTCGCGGGCCAGCTCCCGGTAGCAGAGGTCGCCGGTGATGAGCCGGTCCAGCAGCTCCCTAACCCGTTTCGAGCGATTGCACAGGTGGATGAGCTGGTCCACGAAGGAGCGCTTCCACACCCTCCCCCGGTAGAACCTTTCCTTCCATCGGGCCGCCGCCTGGAACTCCCTCCGGAACTCCTCGTGGAACCGGTCTTCGTAGTCGGCGAGCTTCCCCGCGGCCAGCGCCTGGGCCAGCAGTTCCGAGGAGCGGAGGGCATGGGAGATCCCCTCGCCGGTGACGGGGTCCACGCACCCGGCAGCATCGCCCACCAGAGCCCAGTTTTCGCCAGCGGCCCGATGTCGCTTCCACGCCGATTCCCGAAGAGCTGGGACCAGAGCAGCGAAGTAGTTCGCGCCGGACGGATCGGAACCGGGATAGCGGTCCCCGATGAAGGCTTCCACCTTTCGGCGCAGCTCCGCCGACGACGCGAGGGGAAGGCTGTTGAGAATGCCCACCGAGAGGTGGTCCGGTCGTGGAAACGACCAGAGGTACCCTTCGAAGCCTCGCTCATAGAATTGGCAGACGGAGGTATCGGAATGAAACTTTCCCGGGAGGAAGTATCCCAGCGTCAGCGAGGTGTCCTGCGCCGCCAGATCCTGGCCTGTGGCCTGCCGCACCAGACTCTTGCACCCATCGGCCCCCACCAGCAGCTCCGCCGTCCACGTTCCTGAGCCGGTAAGAATCTGCCAGCCCCCCTGGTGCTGCTGGACCCGTCGCACCTTCTCCGGCACCAGTTCCGCGCCGGCTCGGAGTGCTGCCTGCCGAACACCCCCGTCCAGGACCCGACGGGAATAAATGGTGAGGGTCTTGCGAAGGGGCACCACCGCTCGTTCGCCCTGGGAGGAGATCAGTTCCAGGAAAGCGACCTCGTTTCCAGGGATCGGCCGTTGTGTCAGAAGGGGAAAGCCCTCCAGGGCACGGGACGTGACACCGCCGCCGCACGGCTTCTCCCAGTCCAGATGATCGCCGAACAGACGGACTTCAGCCCCCGCAGAGGCCAGCTGGCAAGCCAGATACGAACCCGAAAGCCCGGCACCCACGACCGCGATTCGCATGCAGCGATTGCCTCCGACGGGATACCTCAAATCCGCACCAGAATCGCCGAGAAAAGCCAGGCGAACATTCCCGAGGCAAAGGTGGCGCGAAGCAAAGGATCTTCCAGAGCGCTGGCGTACGCGGAAACCAGCAGGCTGAAGATCCCCAGCCCCGGCAGAATCAATAATAGCAAATAAGGAGCGTCCCACCACAAGACCGCCGGGATGCAGGCGGTCCAGAGCACGCCTTGGTGGAGCACGTGACGGAGGAAGAATTTTGCTCGGGGGCCGCGGCCTTCGGGCTGCTCTATGAATCCTTCTAAGAAATAAAAGAAGGGAAACAGAAAGAGAAGAAAAATGGGAAGGTACTGGACTCGGGACGGACCGGGCACCACGTGAAGCCAGTACCGATCCACAAGCAGTCCGGCGGAAAAAAAGAACGCGAGCACCAGCAGGGGCCCGGTCGCCAGGCTGATTCCAGTTCGGTGGAGCCGCGGCGGAAAAACGGGGTCAAAGGAAAGAAAGGCTGCCAAGGCTGCGGCAGTTGCGCCGAACAGGACCGCGACCTCCGAACCGAGGTACAACCGGATAAAACCTCGATCGGCCAGAGGGCGCATCAGGATGGTCCCGGACAGGGACGCCAGTGTGAAGGCGAGCCAGCGGAAGCGCCGGGAGCGCGTGGACGAAGGCGGGAGGGCCCTTTTTTTCGGCAGGTGACGGTCCACCAGCCGAAGCAATCCATAGAAGGCTGCCAGGCTCCACGCCAGAAAGGCCAACGGCACCGCAACCGGAGCCGGCCGGTGCTCTCGTGAGCTGGCTTGCGGGAACGCACGGCGGAGCCACTGCAGCGTCTCGAGGACCGTGCTCTGCTGGAAGAGGATCGAGGTATGGGTGGTCCCAGGCAACGTGGCACGCCTTCTCCCGCTGCCGGAGCCCACATCTCCCGACTCCGTCCGGTCCCCGGCATCCTTCGGACTTCCCCGGCCTGCGGACAGGTCCCACAAAAGGGCAACGCTTCGGCGGACCAGCGTGAGGTCCATGTCGCCCTCCAGCAGGAGAAGATTGCGCGGGCGCTCCCGGTCCACCAGGGTCAGAACGGGAGAAAGGGCGATGGTGCAGGCAATTTCGGGATACTGGTAGCCCAGGTTCAGACCCAGCAGCCCTCCCATGGAGTGCCCCAGAACTGCGGTTCGCGGAAGATCGAGAAGGCCTCTTCGCATCAACTCCCGGAACCCCCGGTCCAGGATCCCACCTACCCGGCTGGGGTCGAATCTCTCTGTGGAGTCCCCGTGTCCCGGCAGATCCACCAGCAAGCACCTGTAGCCGGCCTGGGCCAGCCGAGACCCAAAGAACCAGAGCACCCTCTTGTTGCCCGAAAGCCCATGAATCAGAAGGACGGTCACCGAAGCCTCCCTCCTCGACGGGGAAATGACCAACAACGGGAGCCGTTCGGGGACCGACAAGACGAACTCCTCTTGGCGGATGGAGCGGAGATCGGCGCGAAAGACGGAGAAGCACCAGAGACCGAGAGAGACGAACGCCGTACCCAAAACCACTTGCCCCAGAAACCGGGTGTTTCGCATTGGCGTGCTATCCTTTTATTTTCATTCTCTGCGCCATGACTGATTTCCGGTTGGAAGTCTTGAAGCAGGATTGCGGATCGGGAGCACGGAGGGGCCGCATGCAGACCCGCCACGGACCGGTGGACACTCCGGCGTTCATGCCGGTGGGCACCGCAGGAAGTGTCAAGGGCATGACCCAGCAGATGCTAAAGGAGCTGGGTGCCCAGATCATCCTGGCCAACACCTACCATCTTTACTTGCGCCCGGGACACGAATTGATCGGCGAGCTGGGTGGCCTGCATCGCTTCATGTCTTGGCAAGGGGCCATCCTCACCGATTCGGGTGGCTACCAAATCTTCAGCCAGCACGAGCTGAGGAAGGTGTCGGTGGAGGGCGTCCAGTTCCGGTCCCACCTGGATGGGTCGCCCCATCTCCTCACGCCGGAAAAGGCCATGGAAATTCAGGTCCGCCTGGGATCCGATATCGTCATGGCCTTGGACGAAGTGCCCTCCTATCCTTCCAGCCCGGAGGAAACCCGGGCTTCCACCGAGCTGACCTTATGCTGGGCGAAACGGTGCTGGCGCCGCTTCCTTGAACTGGAGCATCCCATCAATCCCGGGCAAGTGTTGTTCGGAATCGTTCCAGGGGGCGTTTCGCGGGAACTGAGCAAGCGGTGTGCCGAAGCACTGGCGATCCTGGGATTCGCAGGTTACGCCGTGGGCGGTTTGAGCC
>JACQTF010000105.1 GCA_016210925.1 Acidobacteriota bacterium
GCCATGGCGCTTCTGATGCAGAACCAAGCTGCATTCAACCAAACCCTGGCCACGTTCACCCAGAACCAGGCTGCGTTCAACCAGAACCTGACTCTTCTCAATCAGAACCCGACTGCGCTTCTCGCGCGTCTGGCGGAGATGGAGCGCCAGAACTCGGAACGCTTCGCACGCATTGAGCGGATCCTTCTAGAGCACACGCGGATTTTAGAGGACCACACGCGGATTTTGGAAGCCCTGCCTGAGGCGATTCGGGAGAAGATTGGCTTCAGCCCTCCCGGGCAGTAGCGGCGCGTTCCGAATCCGGGAGTATCTTCTCCAGCTCGGTCCGCCTGCCGGATCCACGAGCGACTAGGAGATTGACGAGGCATGTGACAAGTTCGATGCCTAATGACAGCGTCCAGCCGCCGCGCTGGCGCGCGCGGCTGCATGGCAGGTGAAAAGTGAAAAAAGCTAAGCGCGTGCGTCGGAGGCGCTTATCACAATCAAAGGGCCTGCTGTTAAGGGAAATCCCTTTTGTCCGTCTCGTGAAGGAGGACCGCGAACTGGCTCGGGCCCGCCGTGAGTACGCTCGCGTCGCGCCCGAAAGGCGACGTGCCGCCGCGGATTGGGTGTACCACGGCGCGATTGCCTCGCGGATGTTTGCCGGGCTCTTGGGAGACGGCACGGCCGACGCCGACCCATGGCGGGGTGAGGTCATGGCCTTGGCCATTGATCCACTTTTCGCACCGGCCCTGCTCACGGTGGGATCTTTGGAGTATGAAATGGGCCGCCCGGAGGAGGCAATGGATCTGTTCTTCACCCTCACTACCCTGCCGGAGGAGACGGAGGACCTCGCCGAGATCGTCGTCGAGGCCGGCGATTTCCTCATCGACCACGAAGAAATCTCGGGAGCGTTGGACCTGTCTGAGGCCGCGGTTCTTGCCTATCCTCGAGTGGCATTGTTTCACAATTCGCTGAGTTACTGTCTGGGCAAGCTCGGCCGCCACGATAAGGCATTGGAGCATGCGAGGCGGGCGGTGGAACTTGAGCCAAACAACCACAAGCTTGCCAACGACCTCGGATGGTCACTGGTGGAAGCTGGATCGTACGATGAGGCGCAACCGGTTCTGGAACGCGCGATTGCCCTCTCACCACCGGAGTACACCCTGCCTGTAGAAAACCTGAAAGAGCTGGCCCGCCGCCGAAAGCGGAAGCGCCCTCGGCTCCTCCGATGATCAACGTGCATGCCGACGTGGTTGGGAGCCTGCTCCGCCCGCGGGAGCTGCTCGAAGCCCGGCAAGAGCTTGCCGAAGGCGCACTCAGTACGACGGCTTTCAAGAGGATCGAGGACCGGGCAGTGGACGAGGCCGTCGCCCTCCAGGAGGAGGCAGGACTGGAGGTCGTCACCGACGGCGAAATGCGGCGGTTGTCGTTCCAGAGCCAGATGACGGCTGCGGTGGATGGCTTCGGAGAACACACGCTGGACGCCTTCCTCTGGGGCGAATGGCACGGGGAGCAGGGAGACTGGCGCAAACCGAGACCGTCCGACCTTGGCGTGGTCCGCAAGCTCGTCCGGCGCCGACATCTCTCCACGGAGGAATTCGTCTACCTGCGTGCCCGAACCACTCGGACGCCGAAGATCACGTTGCCAGGCCCCAGCCTGTGGACGAACTTCTGGTCTCCCGAGCGGTCGCGCGAAGCCTACCCCACCCTCGATGCCTTCTTGGCCGATATCGTTGAGATCCTGCGGGACGAAGTGGCGGAGCTGGTGCGGTTGGGTGCCACGTACATCCAGCTCGATGCGCCCCATTACACCTCTTTGATCGATCCCAGGGCCAGGACCTTCTACGAGGGGCAGGGCTGGAGCCTTGACCGGTGGTTGAGCCAGGGCATCGAGATGGACAACGCGGTCATGGGCAGCTTCCCGCAGGTCACCTTTGGCTTTCACCTTTGAAGGGGCAACCAGGACAGCCGGTGGCTGTCGGAAGGCGGGTACGAGAGCATCTCCAGACAGATCTTCGGGAGGGTCCGCGCGCAGCGGCTGCTGCTGGAGTACGACGATGCGCGCTCCGGCTCCTTCGAGCCGCTCCGGGTCGTGCCGGACGACAAGATGGTTGTGCTGGGCCTGGTCACCACCAAGACCCCACGCCTCGAGACCCAGGAGGAACTGATAGGGCGCATCGCCGAAGCCAGCCGGTTCTTCGCCCTGCAACAGCTGGCACTCAGCCCCCAGTGCGGTTTCGCCTCCTCCATCGTTGGAAACCGCGTCTCCGTCGAGGACGAGAAGCGCAAACTGCGGACCATCGTGGAGACCGCCCGGCAGATCTGGGAACCCTGAGGCAGACGGGGTCGCCCGCCGCCCCGAAAATTTCCCTTGACTCGCTTCCCTAAACCCCATATATCTGTCCCTTTACGAAAAGTAGAAAATTCTGTCACCTTTCACAAGGATGATGGGCTTGAGCCTCTTCCATCGAAACGGTAGCTCAAACGGCAGCGGTGCAAACGGCAATGCGGACGGGTCCAAGGCGAACGAAGCCCCGAGGGAGGGGGGCAAGCTCATCGTCCTGACTGCGCCGCTGACCGAAACGATTGACCACGCAGGCTACTTCATCCAGATGGCCATGGCGTCGCTGCCGATCTGGATGGAGTTTGTGCTGAACCGCAAGTATCCCAATTGGCGCCAGGTGGAGCACAACGACGACGGATCGGCGCGCTATATGCCGGCGGGAGTACGCCTGGTCCAGAAATCCTTGCTTCGCGAATTCGAGGAAGAGGATATCGTCGCGTGTTATCCCGACGACCTGGACCGGTTCATCGGCCCCAACACGAGGGTGGTGGCTGTCTCGACCCACAACCCTCTTGGCGTGACGTTTGCAGCCGGCGTTTACACCTCGATGTTCGGCTCGTCGAAGCAGCCGATCAATTCCCACTATTCGAAAGCCACATTCAAAAAAATCAAGTCCAGTCCCTACCGGAAGAATTTCAAGGTGATCGTAGGTGGATCGGGTGGCTGGCAGATCATCCAGACCAACAGCTTCGACGAGCTGGGCGTGGACTGTGTGGTGGAGGGTCGCAGCGAATCCGTGGACTCCATGGCCCTGTTCCACAGAGCGATTCGCGGGGAGGAACTGCCACAGCAGATCACGGTGGCTCACCCCACACACCGGGACGCCATCCTCTTTCCGGACACACGGACGACCTTCGGCGTGGTCGAGATGACTACCGGCTGCGGACGCCGCTGTCAGTTTTGCGTACCTGACCTGAATCCGCAAATTGACCTTCCCAAAGAAAAAATCATGGGCGCAGTCCGGGCCAACGTCAGAGAAGGCAACAAGCAGATCTCGCTGGCCACTGAAGACATGTTCATTTGGGGACAGGTGCACACCGATACGCCGTTCTTCTTCCCCAACCGCGAAGCGCTGTTGGACCTTTACTCGGACATCGTCAACACTCCCGGCGTCGAACACCACGTTTTGAGCCACTCGACCATCGCCCCTTTCGTCGTGGACCCCATCTTGATCCAAAAACTTTCGGAGGTCCTGTTGCCCAAGAGCCCGATTCACCTCCCGCGCTTGAGTCATCATCCCCAGAAGAAGGCCCTGTGCCCCCTGGTGGGGCTGGAAACCGGATCGGTCCGATTGGCCAGGAAAATCATGCCCGGCAAGGCCGTTCCTTTCTCCATCGAAGAGTGGCCGAGCGTGGTCCTGGAAGGCCTGCGGGTCATGAACGAAAACAATTGGTTCCCCATGATGACACTGATGGTAGGCAACCCGGGGGAGACCGAC